>JAKONL010000468.1 GCA_022701965.1 Burkholderiaceae bacterium
CGCGCAGCTTGTCGAGGTCGGGCTGGACCTCGTACTGCTTGATGGCGCCGCCCATGGCCACCACGTCGGCCACGCCGGGCACCTGGCGCAGGCCGCGCTCGACGGTCCAGTCCTCCAGCGTGCGCAGCTCGGTCGTGGACAGGCCGTCGCCGCGCAGGCGGTAGCGCATGATCTCGCCGACCGGCGTGGCGTTGGGCGCGATGTCGGCCTCGACGCCGTCGGGCAGATCGATGCCGCGCAGGCGCTCGGCGACCTGCTGGCGCGCGAGGTTGACCTCGGCCTTGTCGTCGTAGGTGACGACGGTGAAGGACAGCCCGAACTGGGTGTGCGAGAACACCCGGATCGAATTCGGCAGGCCGGCCAGCGCCACCTCGATGGGCAGCGTGACCTGCTTCTCGACCTCCTCGGCCGCGCGGCCGGGGAACAGCGAGATCACCGTGACCTGCGTGTCGGTCACGTCCGGGAAGGCTTCGACCGAGAGGTTCTTGAACGCGAAGATGCCCGCCATCGCGAACAGCAGCGTGCCCAGGACGATGAACAGCGGCTGGTGGAGCGCGTACTGGACCAGACGCTTCATGGCTTGGCCGTCCCGCCCGAAGTGCCCGAGGTGCCGGACGTGCCCGCGCCGACCGGTGTCGCGTCTTCGCGCGCCACGGCGAACTGGCGTGCCAGCAGCAGCGCGTTGTCGGCCACCACCTGCTCGCCCGCGGCCAGGCCGCGCGTGACGACCACGTCCTGCGTGCCCATGTGGCCGATCACCACCCTGCGCGGCTCGAACACGCCGGGCTGCACCTGCACGTAGACGGTCTGGTTCGAGCCGTCGAGCGTGACGGCGCGCGCCGGCACCACGGTGCCCACCAGGGCTTCGGTCACCACCGCCGTGACCAGCATCTCGCCCTTGAGGCGGCGGTCGGCGTTGGCGATCACGCCGCGGATCTTGATGGTGCGGGTGGTCGGGTCGATGAACTCGGACGCCGCGGTCACGCGGCCGGTGAAGGTCTCCTCCGGATAGGCCGGCACCTGCAGCGTGAACGACGCGCCGGGCCTGAGGCTGCCGACGTCGCTTTCCTTGGCATCGATCTGCACCCAGAGCGAGGTCGGGTCGGTCACGGTGAACAGCGCCTGGTTGCCCGCGCCGGACTGGTCGGGGCGCAGTTCCTGGCCGGGGTTGAGGTTGCGGTCGACCACCACGCCGGCGATGCCCGAGCGCAGCCCGAAGCGCTGGTCGACGCCCGAGCCGCCGCCGTACATCGAGGTGCGGGCGCCGGCGCGCGAGGCCTCGGCCTGCGAGCGGGCGCTGTCGGCCTCGGCCTGCTCCAGGTCCTTGCGGGCGATGATGCCGGCCTCGAACAGCTCGCGCTGGCGCTGCAGGTTCTTGCGCGAGAACGACACGTCGGCCTGCGCCTTGGCGGTGTCGGCCTGGGCGATGCCGAAGTCCGGCGACGCGAGCTGGGCCAGCAGGTCGCCGGCCTTCACGCTCTGGCCGACGTCGGCCTTGATATCCGTCACGCGGCCGGCGAACGGTGCGTAGAGGCGCTGCGTGCGCTCCTCGTTCCAGACCAGGCGTGCCGGCAGTTCGACGCGCACGCTGCGGCCGCTCGCGGCCGGCACCACGCCCAGCATCCTGAGCTGCGGATGGTCGGGCGAGAAACGGATCTGGTTGCCCTGCACGCTGGGTGCGGGCGGTTCGGCTTCGGTGGCCGGCGCGGCGCGTTCGCCGCAGCCCGCGAGCACGAGCAGGGCCAGCGTGGCGGCGACGGCGACCGGCCGGAAGGAGGGAAGAAGGGCGTTCATTGCGTGACCGGAGAGGAAGACGAAGACAGGGGTTGGGTGCGCAGGCGCCAGGCCAGCGCGGCCTTGGCTTGGTCGACGCGCGCGGCGATGGCGTCGAGCTGCGTCGCGCGCAGCGTGCGGCGTGCGTCGAGCACGTCGGTGAGCGACATCGCGCCGCGGCGGTAGGCGAACTCGGCGCTCTCGGCGAGCTTGCGCGCGCCGTCGAGGATGTCGCGCTCGAAGACCTGCAGGCGCCGCGCGTTGACGTCGGCCTCGGTGCGCAGGCGCTGGAGTTCGAGCCGCGCGTCGTTGCGCGTCTTCTCGAGCGTGTCCTGGGCCTGCACGACCATCGCCTCGGCGCGGCCGATCTCGCCCTCGAAGCGGTAGTTCCACTGCAGCGGCACCGTGGCGCGCACTTCGAGCAGGCGGTTCGAGTTGCCCGGATAGCGGTCGAACGACACGCCCACCGTCACGTCGGCGCTGCGCAGGGCGCGGGCATTGTCGAGCGAGGCCGACGCCGAGGCGACGCGCAGCTGGGCGGCGCGCACGTCGGGGCGTGCGTCGATGATGCTGTCGGTGTCGTACGCGTCGGGAATCGCCGGGAGCATGGCGAGATTCGGCCAGTCGGTGCCGGCGATGCGGCCGCGCACCGGCAGCGTGGCGCCGAGCAGCTGCGCCAGCGCGATCTGCGCGCGCGACTGGTCGAGCTCGGCCGCGCGCAGCTCGACGCCGCTGCGCTGCGCCTCGACGGCGGTGCGCGAGGCTTCCTGCTGGGGCAGGTCGCCGGCCTGCACGCGACGCGTCGCGGTGCCCGAGAGCTGCGCCGCGCCGCGCTCGATCGAGGCGATCTCGACGATGCGCTCCTGCGCGCCCAGCAGGTCGTAGAACGCATAGCCGGCGGCGAGCTGCTGCTGGTAGATCGCCTCGTCGACATCGGCCTCGGCCGCCTCGGCGTTGCGCTGGGCCGAGACCGTGCGTGCGCGCCGCTTGCCGCCGCGCTCCCACAGCCAGTCGACGCCGAGCGAGTTGTCGACGCGCTTGTTGGCCAGGCTGCCCGCGCCGATGCCGTTCTGCAGGTCGATGGAGCTGGACTTGGCGGTCAGGAGCGGCGAGGGCGCGTGGTCGGCGGCGGCGATGTCGGCGCGGGCGGCGGCCAGCGTCTGGCGGGAGAAGCGCACCTCGGTGTTGTCGCGCGCGGCGAGCAGGACTTCGGAGAGGGTCAGGGGGCGCAGCTGGAGGTCGTAGGCGAGCGCTAGGGTCGTCGTGGGGGTTGTCGTAACGGTCGTGGTAGCGGTGGTCGGAAGGGGCGGCGTGACCGGGGCGGCGGTCGCCGGCACGGGCTGCTGCGCCAGGGCGGGCAGCACCACGGCCGTGGCGATGGAGAGGACCGCTCGTGCGGTGTGGCGTCGTATGCTCATGCCCCGTTTATCGCGCCGGAGTACTGACCCGGCGCTGACCCCTCGCGACCGTAGAAACACGTACCTTTAGATCGGGGTGATCCCTATGCGAATCCTGCTCGTCGAAGACGACGCCGTCCTGCGCGACGTGATGCTGCGCAGCCTCGCCGATGCCGGCCACCGCGTCGACGTGGCGACCAACGTCGAGGACGCCGACCACCTCTGGCGCGTCCAGCCGTTCGATGCCGTGCTGCTCGACCTGAGCCTGCCGGCCAGCGGCCACGCGACCAGCGGAATGGCCAGCGGCCTGACCGCGCTGCGCCAGGCCCGGGCGCGCGGCGACCGCACGCCGGTGCTCGTGCTGACCGCGCGCGACCGCACCGAGGAACGCATCTCCGGCCTGGACGCCGGCGCCGACGACTACCTCGGCAAGCCGTTCGACCTGCCCGAGGTCGAGGCCCGCCTGCGCGCGCTGGTGCGCCGCGCGCAGGGCACCGAGGACGTGGTCGTGCTCGGCCAGCTCAAGCTCGACCGCAAGGCGCGGCGCTTCGCGGTCGGCGGCACGCCGCTCGACCTGCCCGCGCGCGAGTTCGAGGTGCTGTGGGAGCTGATGAGCCCGCCGGGCCACACCGTGAGCAAGCGCGCGCTGTCCGAAAAGCTCTCGACCTTCGACGAATCGCTCGGCGACAACGCGCTCGAGGCCTTCATCTCCCGCCTGCGCAAGAAGCTGGTCGACAGCGGCGCGGGCATCCGCACGCTGCGCGGCATCGGCTACCTGCTCGAAGCGGAGCGATGAGCGCCACGTCGACGCTCAAGGGCCGCGTCCTGCGCGCAGTGCTGGCGCCGCTGGCGCTGACCTGGCTCGTCGGCTCCGCGCTGGCGCTGGGCGTCGCGCAGTACTTCACCGGCCAGGCCTTCGACCGCGCCATGCTCGACGACGCCTATTCGGTGTCGGCCAACGTCCACCGGGGCAACGGTGGCCTGGAGCTCATGCTCTCGCCGCGCGAGGTCACGACCGTGCTGTTCGACCAGTCGGAGGCGGTGTATTTCGGCGTGCTGCGCCTGGACGGCTCGCTGGTCGCCGGCCATGCGGGGCTGCAGGCGCCGCTGCCCGTCGACGGCGCGCGCTACCGTTTCTCGGACATCGTCCACAACGGCAAGAACCTGCGCGCCGTGGTGCTCGACCGGCCCGAGCCCGACGGGTTCCGGGTCATCGTCGCGCAGACCACCCGCACGCGCGGGGCGATGGTGGAGCGGCTGCTGGTCTATTCGCTCGCGCCGCAGCTCGTGCTGCTGCTGGTGCTGGCCGTGTGGCTGTGGCGCGTGATCGGCCGCGACCTGAAGCCGCTGGGCGACCTGCAGCAGGCGCTCGACCGCCGCGACGCGCAGGACCTGTCGCCGGTGACGGTAGTGCACACCTCGCGCGAACTGGAACGCCTGGGCGACGCGCTGAATTCGCTGTTCGACCGCCTCGGCCACAGCGTGAGCGC
>JAKONL010000479.1 GCA_022701965.1 Burkholderiaceae bacterium
GCCGGGACGCGGCTGGCGGTCGGCACGCCTCGCACGGTTCGCGCGCTGGTCAGGTTCGACCTCTGATGGCCGGCAGCGTCCCGGCGCGCCGTTCGCACCGGCGGGCGTTCATGGGCCTGCTGCGCGATGCCTGGAGCCAGATCCACTGGTTCATCGGCATCACGGCCGGCAGCGTGCTGGTGGTCGTGGGCCTCTCGGGCGCGGTGCTGTCGTTCCGGGGCGAGATCGTCGATGCACTGAATCCCGGACTGCGCCACGTCGCCCCGCCAGCGGACGGCGCGTTGCCTCTGTCGCCGGCCGACCTCGCGCAGCGGCTGCGGGAGACGGCGCCGGATCGACGCATCGCGACGCTGACCGTGTTCGCCGAACCCGGCACGCCGGCGCGCGTGAACTTCGCGCCGCCGCCCGGCGAGCGCCGGGGCGAGACGCGCGAGGCCGATCCGTACACCGGCGCGCTGCGGCCGCATCCGCGCGGCGAGGACTTCTTCGAGTTCGTGGAGCGGCTGCACCGCTGGCTGCTGCTGTCCCGGGAAGACGGCAAGCCCGTGACGGGCACGCTGGCGGCAGGCCTGCTGGTGCTGGCCCTGTCGGGGCTGTACCTGCGCTGGCCACGCCGGCCGCTGTCGTGGCGCGCGTGGCTGCGGCTGGATTTCGGCCTGAAGGGTCGCGCCTTTCTCTGGAACCTGCACGCGGTGGTCGGCACGATCGCGCTGCCGCTCTACATGGTCTCGGCCGCGACCGGCGTCTACTGGGGCTTCGATGCCGTGCGCACGTGGGTCGACGGCGCCGCCGGCGAAGGGCGGGGCGCGCGCATGCAGCGCATGGACGGGCGTGCGGCGGCTGCGGCCGGAACACCGGTCGCCGGTCCGGACCTGCGCCGCGTCTGGTCCGGTTTCGTGGAGGCGACGGCCGGCGACTGGACCCAGGTCACCCTGCGGCTGCCGGCGCGCGGCCCGGGCGAGGTCGAGGCGACCTACCTGCGCCGCGATGCGGCCCACGAACGGGCGCGCAACCGCCTCTACCTCGACGCCTCGACCGGCCGGGCGACACGCCACGAGCGCTACGACGACAAGCCGCTCGCCGCACGGCTGGTCAACAGCATCTATCCGCTGCACATGGGCACCTACTGGGGACTGCCGGGACGCATCGCGATGGCGCTGTCGAGCGCCGCGCTGCTGCTCTTCGCGGTCACCGGATGGTGGATGTACGTGGACCGGCGACGCACCGGCGCGCAGGTGCGAGAGGAACGCGCCCGCCTGGCGAGTACCGTATCCGGCGGCGCGGCCGCGGGCGCGGTTCCGGTGCTGCTCGCCTTCGCGACACAGACCGGCCACGCCGAACGCATCGCGCTGCGCACTGCCGCCGCGTTGCAGGCGGCCGGCGTGGCGACCGACGTGCGACCCCTGGCCGCGCTGGACGCCGACGATTTGCGGCAGCGGCGCCATCTGCTGCTCGCGGCCAGCACCTTCGGCGACGGCGACCCGCCGGACGCCGCGCACGGCGTGATCGAGCGGCTCGCGAACGACGTCGGCCCGGGCGGACTGCCGCACTTGCGCTACGGCCTGCTCGCGCTTGGCGACGTCCACTTCGCAACCTTCTGCGGCTACGGGCGGGCCCTGCGCCACCTGATGCAGGGTCTGGGCGCGCAGCCGCTGTTCCCGATGATCGAGGTCGACGACGGGGATCCCGAAGCGCTCGCACGCTGGACACGCGAGCTGGGCAGGGCGTTTGCCGTCGAGCTCGACCCGTCGACGCACCATCCGGACGACGAGCCCGCGTTCGAGACCTGGCGACTGGTGCGCCGCACGCTCCTCAACCCGGGCAGCCACGGCGAGGCGTTGTTCGAGGTCGAACTGCGACGGGACGATCCTTCGGCCGCAGACTGGGCGCCCGGCGCGCTGGCGGAGGTGCGGCCGCCGTCGCCAAGCACCGGGACGCCGGCGCTGCCGCGACGCTACTCGGTGGCTTCGCTGCCGCAGGACGGATGCGTCCAGTTGCTGGTGCGGCAGGTGCGCCTCGACGGCGGCCTCGGGCTCGCGTCGGGCTGGCTGACCGACCGCGCACCGCTGGGCGCGGAAATCGACCTGCGCCTGCGTCCGAATCCCGCCTTCGCGCTGGTGGAGGAAGACGTGCCGTGCGTCTTCATCGGCAACGGCTCGGGCTACGGCGGGCTGCGCGGCCATCTTCGGGAGCGCGTGCGACGCGGTCGTGGGCGCAACTGGCTGATCCACGGCGAGCGCCATGCGGCGCACGACGACTTCGCCGCCACCGAACTCGCCGCCTGGGAGGAGGCCGGAGCGATCGCGCATGCCGATCGCGTGTTCTCGCGCGACCTGCCCACGCGCCGCTACGTGCAGGACCGCATCCGCGAGGCGGGTGAATCATTGCGGCGCTGGATCGACGATGGCGGCGTCGTCTACGTCTGCGGCAGTCTGGCGGGCATGGCGCCGGCCGTGGACCTGGCGCTGCGCGAGGTGCTGGGTTCCGCCACGGTGGACGATCTGCTGGCCGGGAACCGGTACCGGCGCGACGTCTACTGAGCGGGTGTTCCGTCGTGCCGCGGTCTACAGCAGGCCGTCGAGCATCATCACGTCGACGAGGTCGCCGGCGGCCACGTCGCCCTGCTCATGGGGCAGCACCACCAGGGCGTTGGCCTCGACCATCGAGCGCAGGATGCCCGAGCCCTGGTCGGGCGCCACGCTCACTTCGGGCATGCCGTCGACGCTGCCGGGTCGCGCGGCGCGCACGAAGCCGCGCTGGTATTCGGTGCGTCCCGGCCTTTTCGCGATCGCCAAGACGCTGCGCGCGCGCATCAGCGGCGCTGGCGCCCGGCTCGCCTCGTTGCAGCCCATCATCCCCAGAAGCGCCGGGCGCACCAAGGCCAGGAAGGCCACCATCACGGCGACGGGATTGCCGGGCAGGCCGAACAGGACGGACGTGCCGCCGCCGGTTTCGGACCTGCGCACCAGGCCGACGGCCATCGGCCGGCCGGGACGCATCGCGACGCGCCAGAACGCCATGTCGCCCACGCGCTGCATGGCATGGCGCGTGTGATCGGCTTCGCCCGCGCTCACGCCGCCGCTGGTGACGATGGCGTCGGCGCGCGCGGCCGCATCGCGCAGGGCGTCTTCGAGCGCGACCGGATCGTCGCGGACGTGGCCGATGTCGACCACCTCGCAGCCGAGCCGGTCCAGCATGCCGAACACGGTGAACCGGTTGCTGTCGTAGATCGCGCCGGTGCGTGGCGCCTCGCCGAGGCTGAGAATCTCGTCGCCGGTCGAGAAGTAGGCAATGCGCAACCGCCGGTGCACCTGCAGCGTCGGCAGTCCGAGGCTGGCGACGAGGCCGAGCGCGGCCGACCCCAGGCGGTCGCCCTGTCGCAGCGCGGGCCGGCCGGCCGCCAGGTCCTCGCCCGCACGTCGGCGGTTCGCGCCGCGCCGTACCGCCGTGGGGGAGAACCGGACGATGTCGCCGTCGAGGCGGCAGAACTCCTTCGGCACCACCGTGTCGAGCCCGGCGGGCATCACCGCACCCGTCGTGATGCGCAGCGCTTCGCCGGCACCTGCGCCGCCGGCGTCCGGAGGCGCCGCGCCGGCGAGCACCGTGCCGACGACGCGCAAGCGGACTTCTTCGGCCTTCGCGTCGAGCGCAGCGCCGTCGAAGGCATAGCCGTCCATCGCCGAGTTGTCGTGCGGCGGCACGTCGACGGGGCAGATCACGTTTCGCGCCAGCACGCGGCCGAACGAATCCCGCAGAGGCAGCGTTTCCGGCGTGGGTGCCGGGCGCCCATGCAGCAGCGTGCCGAGGAATGCCGCGACCTTGCCGACATCCATCGCCTCGGGGTCGTAGCCCGTCAGTGTCGCGGCGGTATCGGCGATGTCGCTCATGGCCGCACGCGGCCTTCGAGTGCCGCGAGTTCGGCAAGCGTGTTCGCGTTGGCGAACGCATCGGGATCGTCGCCGGGCCGGTCGAACGCGACGGTCACGGTGCGGTGCCGCGCGGTCCATGCATCGATCTTGCGGCCACCCGGGCGACGAAGTCGGCCAGGCTGTCGTGCAGCGATCTCGACAAGAGGCAGAACACCGGCTGGGCACGCAGCGCGATCACGCCGTCGCGGTCCGGCTCCGGGGCCGCGGCGACCACGATCTACGCATCCGGCGACGACGCCAGCGCGGCGGTCATGCGCTCGGCGAGATCGGCGGGAAACCGCGGCGTGTCGCACGGCACGGTCAGCAGCCAGGGCGTCGGGCAGCGCACCAGCGCGCTCAGGAATCCCGCGAGCGGACCCGGGCGACCCTCCACGTCGTCGGGCCAGACCGGCGCTCCGAACGCCGCGTAGTCGTCGAGGTGGCGGTTCGCGTTGATCGCCACGTCGTCCAGCTGCAGCCGCAGGCGCCGCAGCGCGTGGAGTGCGAGCGGCACGCCGTCGAACGGCTGCAGGCCCTTGTCGACGCCGCCCATGCGGCTGCCGCGTCCGCCGGCGAGCACCAGCCCGGTCGGCTGCTGCATGGCGCCGGTCATCCGCCGATGTAGCTCATCTCGACCCGGCGCGGCGCGGCGGCCTGGCCTGGCGCGGGCGGTGCCTCCGGCGGGCGCAACGCTCGCAGCTCGGAGTACCGGTCGGCGCGGCCGTTCCAGATGTGGCCGATCTCGGACAGGATCGTCTCGCCGCTCGCAATGACCGCGTCTGCCGCTTCTCCGGCACGCAGAAGCGGACGCAGGTCGTGCCCGGCGCCGGCGAACAGGCAGGTATAGAGCCTGCCTTCGGTCGACAGGCGGGCCCGGCTGCAATCGCCACAGAAGGCCT
>JAKONL010000482.1 GCA_022701965.1 Burkholderiaceae bacterium
CGTCGCCCATGAAGAGCAGCGGGATCAGCACCGCGATCAGCGACACCGTCAGCGAGATGATCGTGAAGCCGATCTGCGCCGCCCCCTTGATGGCGGCGGCGAAGGGCTTCTCGCCCTCCTCCAGGTAGCGCGAGATGTTCTCGATCATCACGATCGCGTCGTCCACCACGAAGCCCGTCGCGATGGTCAGCGCCATCAGGCTCAGGTTGTTCAGGCTGTAGCCCATCAGGTACATCAGCCCGCAGGTACCGATCAGCGAGATGGGCACCGCCAGGCTGGCGATGACCGTCGCGCGCAGGCTGTGCAGGAAGAAGAAGATGACCAGCACCACCATCAGCACGGCCAGCAGCAGCTCGAATTCCACGTGCTTGACGGAGGCACGGATGCCGGTCGTGCGGTCGCTCAGCACCCTGACGTCGAGCGTGGCCGGCAGGCCGGCCTGCAGCTCGGGCAGGCGGGCCTTGATCGCGTCGACCGTGGCGATGACGTTGGCACCGGGTTGCCGCTGCACGTTCAGGATGATCGACGGCGTGAGCTGCCCGTCGATGCCCGACCAGGCCCCGAGTCGTGTGTTCTCGGCGCTGTCGACCACCGTCGCCACGTCGCTCATGCGCACCGGCGCACCGTTGCGGAAGGCGACGATCAGGCTCTTGTAGTCGTTGGCCGTCACCAGCTGGTCGTTGGCGTTGATGGTGTAGGACCGCTTCGGGCCGTCGAAGCTGCCCTTGGCGCTGTTGGCGTTGGCGTTGGTGATCGCCGTGCGCAGCGTGTCGAGGCCGATGCCGTAGGCCGCGAGCGCGGCGGTGTCGGCCTGGATGCGCACCGCCGGGCGCTGCCCGCCCGAGAGCGTCACCAGTCCGACGCCCGAGACCTGGCTGATCTTCTGCGCGAGGCGCGTGTTGACGATGTTCTGCACCTCGGTCAGCGGCATCGTCGCCGAGCCTATCGCCAGCGTCAGCACCGGCGCGTCGGCCGGATTGACCTTGGCGTAGACCGGCGGCGCCGGCAGGTCGGCCGGCAGCAGCGAGTTGCTGGCGTTGATGGCCGCCTGCACCTCCTGCTCGGCGACGTCGAGCGTCTCGCCCAGCCCGAACTGCAGCGTGATGATCGACACGCCCGAGGCGCTGGTCGAGCTCATGCGGTTGAGCCCCGGCATCTGGCCGAACTGGCGCTCCAGCGGCGCGGTCACGGTGCGGCTCATCACCTCCGGGCTGCCGCCGGGGTAGAGCGTCTGCACCTGGATGGTCGGATAGTCGACCTGGGGCAGCGCCGACAGCGGCAGGAACCTGAAGCCGACCAGCCCCGCCAGCACGATCGCCACCATCAGCAGCGCGGTGGCGACCGGCCGCTCGATGAACGGGCGCGACGGACTCATTCCGGTCGCCGCCGGCGTGCGCCCGAGGCGCCGTCGCGCGGCCCGGCGGCACCGGAGGCGCCCGAGCGCGGACGCGGCGCGTCGGTAGGCAACTGCACGCTGGAGCCGTCTTTCAGGCGGTCCCCGCCCTCGGTGACGACGCGCTCGCCCTCCTTCAGGCCTTCGGCGATCACCACCGTCTCGGCGGTCGATTCACCACGCTTGACCACCCGCATCGTCACCGTGCGGTCGTCGTTGATCACGTAGACGTAGTTCCCGGTGCCCGAAGTGCGCAGCGCCGTGATCGGCACCGTGACCGCGCCGCCGATGGTGCGCAGCAGGAGCCGCACATTGACGAACTGGCTCGGGAACAGCGTGCTGCCGGCGTTGGCGAAGCGCGCCTTGGCCTTCACGGTGCCGGTGGTGGTGTCGACGATGTTGTCGAGGGTGGAGAAGGTGCCGGTGTCGAGCGTGGTGGCGCGCGTGCGGTCGAGCGCCGTCACGGCCATCTTGGCGCCCGAGCGCACGCGGGCCTCGATGTCGGGCACGCGATCCTGCGGCACCGCGAACTGCACGTCGATCGGCGTCATCTGGGTGATGGTCGCGATGCCGGTGGTCGCGCCGGCCGTGACGTAGTTGCCGGGGTCGACGGTGCGCAGGCCCACGCGTCCGGTGACCGGGGCGGTCACGCGCGTGTAATCGAGGTTGAGCTTCGCCGCGCTCTCGGCGGCCCTGTCGGTCAATACGGTTCCCTGGAGCTGCTTGACCAGCGCGGCCTGCGTGTCGACGTCCTGGCGCGCGATGGAGTCCTGGCCCAGCAGCGTGCGGTAGCGCTCGGCCGTGACGCGCGCGGCCTCGAGCTGCGCCTCGTCGCGCTGGCGCGTGCCCTGGGCCTGCATCAGCGCCTGTTCGTAGGGTCGCGGGTCGATGCGCGCGAGCACGTCGCCCTTCTTCACCAGCTGGCCCTCGGTGAACAGCACGTCGGTCATCACGCCCGAGACCTGGGCGCGCAGCGTGATGGTGGTGACCGGCGTGACGGTGCCCAGGGCATCGAGATACACCGGGATGTCGGCGCGCGTGGCGACCGCCATGCCGACGGTGACCAGCGTCGGCCCCGGCGGGCCGCCTGCGCTGGGCGGCCCGACCGGTCTTCCCGCCCCCGCCGGACCGCCCGCGGCTGGTGGTGCGACGGCATCCGCGGCGGGGCGGTTCGCGAGATACCAGGCGCCACCGATGAGCGCCGCCGTCGCCAGCACCGCGACGATGCCGCCCACCCAGCGACGGCGTCGCACGACGGTCGGTGCGGGCGCGGGCGCGGGCGGATTTGGCGAGGTGGGAGGCGGTGTCGGGGGGCGGGGGTCCATGAACGATCCTGGGCAAGAGCGGCTCGGCGGGCGCTTCGTATCGAATCGTAGCCTGCACCGCACAACGGATTACGACCGCCCGCCAGCGGTGTCGTAAAGCGCCCGTAAAGGCGCTCAGCCGGAACCCATGGCGTCGCGAATGCGAAACGGCCACGCGCGAGGCGTGGCCGTGGGAAAGTGAACCGGACGGGCGGACCGGACCGCCCCGCCGCCGTCTAGCGCCAGTCGCGCCGGTCGTGCCTGTCGTAACCGTCACGGCCATCGCGGTAGTACCCGGGCGCCGGCCGGTAGTAGCCACGTGGCGGACCGTAGTACACGGGCGGCGGCGGCGCGTAGTAGATCGGTGCCGGGCGGTAGTACACCGGCGGTGGCGGCTGGTAGTAGACCGGCGGCGGCGGCTGGTAGTACTGCGGCGCGGGCGCGTAGTACTGCGGTCCGCCGACGACGACGCCCGGCGTCGCGAAACCGAGCGAGATGCCGACATCGGTGCGGGCGCTGGCGGCCGAAGCGCCGAACAGCGCGGCAGCGACCACCGCACCGGCAGTGGCCCATTTGAGGAAGGTCGAACGAATGAGAGTCATGAAGGGCTCCTGTTTGAGATCCGGGCACTGCCCGGATCGCCGTGGTGGGCGGAATCGCCCCGTGCCTGCATTGAACGCGTCAGCCCGGGATCAGGTTAACTCGGGCCCGTGAAGTTCGTTGCAAAAAGTAACTGCGAGATGGTGCCGCCTAGAATGAAAGCATGACCTCTCCCGCCGACAAAGCCCCTCCGAAAGTGGGCAATTTCCTACGCCACGTCATCGAGAACGACCTCTCCCAACACACCTATGCCGACCGCCGCTGGGGTGGTTCGCCCGGCGACGCGCAGCACCATGCTCAAGGCATGGCCGACCCGGCGAAGGTCCGCATGCGCTTTCCGCCCGAGCCCAACGGCTACCTGCACATCGGCCATGCCAAGAGCATCTGGCTGAACTTCGAGCTCGCCCGGGAATACGGCGGCGTCTGCCACCTGCGCTTCGACGACACCAACCCGGAGAAGGAAGAGCAGGAGTACGTCGACAGCATCCGCGACGCCGTCGAATGGCTGGGCTACGAGACCTACCTCGCCGACCGGCCCAGCGCCCCGGGAACGCTGCAGCCGCACGAGTACTTCGCGAGCGACTATTTCGACTTCATGTATCGCGCGGCCGAATACCTGATCGAGAACGGCCTCGCCTACGTCGACGAGCAGACGCCCGAGGAAATGCGCGCCAACCGGGGCGATTTCGGCAAGCCGGGCATCGACAGCCCCTTCCGCGCGCGCTCCGTACAGGAGAACCTCGACCGCTTCCGCGCCATGCGCGACGGCCGGCTCGAGGACGGCGCCGCCGTCCTGCGTGCCAGGATCGACATGGCGAGCCCGAACATCAACATGCGTGATCCCGCGCTCTACCGCATCCGCCGGGCCACGCACCACAACACCGGCGACAAGTGGTGCATCTACCCGATGTACACCTTCGCCCACCCGATCGAAGACGCGCTGGAGCAGATCACGCACAGCATCTGCACGCTCGAATTCGAGGACCAGCGCCCGTTCTACGACTGGCTGCTCGACCACCTGGCCACAGGCGGCCTCGTCGCCAGCCCGCATCCCCGCCAGTACGAATTCGCGCGCCTGAACGTGACCCACGTGCTCACCAGCAAGCGCAAGCTGCGCCAGCTGGTCGAGGAAGGCCACGTCGACGGCTGGGACGACCCGCGCATGCCCACCCTCGCGGGCCTGCGCCGCCGCGGCTACACGCCCGAGGCGCTCAAGCTCTTCTGCGAGCGCAGCGGCACCACCAAGTCCGCCGGCGGCTGGACCGACTACGCCGCCCTCGAAGCCGCCCTGCGCGAGACGCTCGACCCCGTCGCCCCGCGCGCCATGGCCGTGCTCGACCCGGTCAAGCTCGTCATCACCAACTGGGGTGAGCTCATGGGCGGCGACGATGT
>JAKONL010000507.1 GCA_022701965.1 Burkholderiaceae bacterium
TCGCTCAACCGGGCCACCACGTCCTTCGGCGTGTCCCTGGGCGCGAGGAAACCGTAGAAGCCCACGACCTAGAATCCCTTCACGCCGGACTCGATCACCGTCGGCACGTCGGGCAGCGCGGGGTTGCGCTCGCGGCTGGTGACGGCCAAAGCGCGCACCTTGCCTTGCCGGTGATAGTTGGCGGCCTGGGGAATCGACTCGGCCATGAACTGCACCTGCCCGCCCATCAGGTCGGTGAAGGCCGGCGCGCTGCCGCGGTACGGGATGTGGACCATGAAGGTGCCGGTCGCGGTCTTGAACATCTCGGGCACCAGGTGGCTGATGCCGCCGTTGCCGGCCGAGCCGTAGTTGATCTGGCCCGGCCGCGCCTTGGCGTAGTCGATGAACTGCCGCAGGTCCTTGACCGGCAGCTTGGGCGTGACCAGGAGTGCCAGCGGCTGCATGGCGGTGCGCGCGACGGGCACGAAGTCGCGCAGCGTGTCGTAGGGCAGCTTGCTGTAGAGCGCGCCGTTGATCACGGCGACGCCGGTGTTCGCCAGCATGAGCGTGTAGCCGTCGGGCGCGCTCTTGGCGACGGCGTCGGCGCCCACCGAGCCTCCGGCGCCCGGCTTGTAGTCGACGATCAGGGGTTGCCCCAGCACGGCCTGGAGCTTGTCGGTCAGCAGCCGCGCGTGCTGGTCGAGCGGGCCGCCGGCGGGAAAGCCGATCACGATCCGGATCGGCCTGTCGGGATAGGCCGCAGCGGCGGTCGATGTCGCCGCGATCAGGGTCAGGGAAAGCGCCGCGCCGGCGGCGGCGCGAACGAAAGTGCGGTTCATGATCGGTCTCCTTGTTTCGAAGCGATCATAGGGAGCACCGACCGGCCTCAGGGATAGAGCTTCTGCATCCGCAGCTTCTTGCAGTGCTTGCCGTTGGCGTTCTTGACGAACAGCCGGTCGGCCTCCGTCATCCAGCGCATGTTTTCGCGCTTGTCCTGGCCGTTGGCGCAGAGCTCGACGATGTAGCCGACCCGCCAGCCCGGACACGCGCCCTTGATGGTGCCGTCGCTGGGGCAGGGGTTCTCCAGCCTGAAGGCCTGGAGTTCCTCGCGGTCGCGAGGATTCTTGGCGGTGGCGAGGAGCGGCGACGCGGCCAGCAGGACGAGAAGTAGCGATTTCTTCATCATTTCAAGGGACGTTAGCACCGAATCCGGACGGCGCTCACGGCAGGAAAGGCGCATGGCGGATCCGGAGATCGCGGTGCGTCGCAAGGGTGTCTTGCCCTATGCTCTGCGCCTTCCGCATTCCTGCGCCGCTTTCCGCTGCCTCCCGTCCCATGATCGTGTCCGGCTCGAATCCTGAAGAACGGCCGTTGGCCGCCGTGACCGGCGCGACGGGCTTCATCGGACGCCATGCCGTGGACGCGCTGACCCGGGCCGGCTGGCGCGTCCGGCTGCTGCTGCGGCGCGATCCGTCCGGCTCGGCCTGGCGGGCGTCGAGGCCGGAAGTCGTCGCCGGCTCGCTGGGCGACAAGGCGGCGCTGGAGCGGCTGGTCGAGGGTGCCGATGCCGTCGTGCACCTTGCCGGACTGATCAAGGCCGCGCGGCGCGCCGAGTTCTTCGACGTCAACTGCGATGGCGTCGCGAGGCTGGCGACGGTGGCGCGGGAACGCTCGCCCGGCGCGCATTTCCTGCTGGTGTCGAGCCTCGCGGCGCGCGAGCCTTCGCTCTCCGACTACGCCGCCAGCAAGCGGGCCGGCGAGACGGCGGCACTCGACGTGCCGGGCGGCCGGACGACGATCCTGCGCCCGCCGGTGGTCTACGGCCCCGGCGACCGCGAGACGCTGCGCTTCTTCCAGGTGGCCGGGTGGCCGCGGGTGCCGCTGCTGGGTCCCACCGAGTCGCGTGCCGCGCTGATCCACGTGCAGGACCTGGCGCGGCTGATCGCGGTCCTCGCATCGGAAGCGCCGCGCGGCGATGTCCTCGCGGCGGCCGACGATCGACCGGAAGGCTACGGCTGGTCCGAACTGCTCGGCGCCGCCGCGCGCGCGGTCGGCAACCCGTCGCCGCGTTTCGTGCAGGCGCCGCAGGCACTGTTGCGCGGCGTCGCCCTCGTCGGCGATCTCGCGCGGCGGGGCGGCTCCGCGGCCATGCTCAATTCGCAGAAGCTGCGCGAACTGCGGCACGCCGACTGGGCGGTCGCGCCGGGCGAGCTGGCCCGGCCGCCGGGCTGGTCGGCCCGTTTCGACATCGACAGCGGCTTCGCCGATGCCGTCGCCTGGTATCGCGCAGCCGGCTGGCTGCCGGTGCGCTGATGCGTTCGGGCGCCGAGGGGGCCGCGCTCTGGGTGCTGCTGGGCGCGCGCCACGGCGACAACCAGCAGCTGCTCGCCATCGCCGACGCGCTCGGCGTGCCGTACCGCACCGTGCGGCTGCGCTTCAACGGTCTGGCCGGATTGCCACCGGTCCTGCTCGGCGCAAGCCGCTTCGCCTGGTGGACCGATGACGAAGCGGCGCTCGCACCGCCGTGGCCGCACGCGGTGCTGGCCGCCGGCCGCAAGAGCGTCTCGGCCGCGCGCTGGATCCGGCGGCAGTCCGGCGGACGGACGCGGCTGATCCATGTCAACCGGCCGTGGGCGCCGCTCGCGTGGTTCGACCTCGTCGTCACCACGCCGCAGTACGCGGTGCCGCAGCGGCCGAACGTGCTGATCAACCGGATGCCGTTCCTGCTTCCGCCGGCCGACGACGACCTGCCGCTGCCCGCGTCGCTGGTGCCGGAGACCGGCGCGATGCCCCGGCCCTGGACGTTGGCCATGGTCGGCGGCGACAGCCGGCCGTTCGTGCTCGACGACGATACGGCAGTGCGTTTCGCGCAGGCGGCGGGAGCCGAGGTGCAGGCCCACGGCGGCAGCGCCTGGGTGCTCGGCAGCCCGCGCACGCCGGCGTCGGCCATGGCGACCATCGAACGCACGCTCGACGTGCCGTGCCGCATCGTGCGCTGGGGCCAGGGCGACAACCCGTACGCCGCGCTGCGCCGCACGGCCGACCGCTTCGTGGTCACCACCGACAGCGTGTCGATGCTGACCGAGGCGCTGCTGAGCGGCCGGCCGGTCCGGCCGGTCGAGCTGCCGGTGCGGCCGGACTGGCGCTGGCGCCTGGCGACGACATGGCGCGACGCCGCCGCACGGTCGCCGGGGTCGCTCGTCGGCCGCGGCTTCGGCCTTTTCCAGGATCTCGGGTTGTTGTCGTCGCTGCGCGACCTCGGATTGCAGCGGCGGGCGCTGGAGGCGGCCGGGGTGTTCGACGGTACCGGGCGCGCACCCGAACTGGCGCGGCGGGAACGCGAGGTCACGCGGGCACGTATCGCAGCGTTGCTGGACTCGCCGCCGCAGGATTGAAATTCGAGGTGGCGCGCTTCAGGCCGAGGCGCGAGCGGCCCGGGCGACGCATTCCATCGCGTCGGCGCGCACGTGGCCGCGCCCGATCTCGGCGTCGAGCAGCGCGCGGTCGATCGACCCGTTGTCCAGGCATTCGCCGAGCAGGCGGAAGAACAGCTGCTCCTGCGCCGCATCGGGATGCCGCCGGTAGCGTCCGGCGCCGCGGCCCGTCAGCTGGCGCAGCCAGATGCCGGCGCGCGACTTCAGGGTCGTGCCGCGCGGCGTGAAGTCCGATGGCAGTCCGGTCTTCCAGGGCTGCGTGCGGCGCTTCGTGTTGTGCAGCAGCTTGGTTTCGGGCGTGAGGCGGTCGAAGTCGTTCCACTCGGGTTCGAGCGGCGCGA
>JAKONL010000528.1 GCA_022701965.1 Burkholderiaceae bacterium
ACCGGCGGCGTGAACGGCATGACCGACCTGAAGACGCTGAACGGCTGGGACACCCGCACCGACAGCGCCAAGTACATCCTCTACTACGTCTGCGTCGGCCTTCTGATCGCGAGCATCCTGCTGTGCCGCTGGATCCAGACCAGCAAGCTCGGCACGCTGCTCCTGGCCATGCGCGACAAGGAGGACCGCGTGCGCTTCTCGGGCTACGACGTGTCGAACTTCAAGGTCTTCACCTTCTGCCTGGCGGCCGGCCTCTCGGGCATCGGCGGGGCGCTGTTCTCGCTCCAGGTGGGTTTCATGTCGCCGAGCTTCGTGGGCATCGTGCCGTCGATCGAGATGGTGATCTTCGCGGCGGTCGGCGGGCGCATGAGCCTGGTCGGCGCGGTCTACGGCACGCTGCTGGTGAACGCCGGCAAGACGCTGTTCTCCGAGAGCTTCCCGGACCTGTGGCTGTTCCTCATGGCGGCGCTCTTCATCGGCGTGACGATGCTGTTCCCGATGGGGCTGGCCGGCGTCTGGGAGGAGCACGTCCGCCCGCGCCTGCGCCGCCGCAAGCTGCTGCCGCTGGGCGACGACGCGCCGCAATCGTCCGCGCTCGCGGCCGCCGCCGCGGCGGCCGCGGTCGACAGCGCCGCGCCCGGGCCGTCGCTGCCCGACGGCGTCGGTGCCCAGCGCGCCTGACCTGATCCACCGAAAGCCCGCCCCATGAGCAACACCGACTTCGCCCTCGCGGTGGAAGACCTGACCGTCTCCTTCGACGGCTTCAAGGCCATCGAGGACCTCACGCTCTACATCGACAAAAACGAACTGCGTGTGATCATCGGTCCCAACGGCGCCGGCAAGACCACGCTGCTGGACCTCATCTGCGGCAAGACCAGGGCCAGCGCCGGCAGCATCAAGTTCAAGAACACCGAGCTCACGAGGATGGCCGAGCACCAGCGCGTGCGCCTGGGCATCGGCCGCAAGTTCCAGACGCCGTCGATCTACGAGAACCTGAGCGTGTTCCAGAACCTGGAGGTGTCGTTCCCGAAGGGCCGTTCGGTCTTCGGGGCGCTGGCCTTCAAGTGCGACGACGAGGTCAGGGCCAAGGTGCAGGCCATCGCCGAGGACATCGGCCTGGCCGACCGCTTGCGCACCGAGGCGGGGCTGCTGTCGCACGGCCAGAAGCAGTGGCTGGAGATCGGCATGCTGCTGATGCAGGAGCCCGAACTGCTGATGCTCGACGAGCCCATCGCCGGCATGAGCGCGCGCGAGCGCGAACTTACGGCCGACCTGCTCAAGCGCATCTGCGTGAACCGCGCGGTGATCGTGATCGAGCACGACATGGACTTCGTCAAGCGCATCGCCCACAAGGTCACCGTCATGCACCAGGGAAAGATCCTCGCCGAAGGGCCGATGGAGAAGGTGCAGGCCGACCCGAAGGTCATCGACGTCTACCTGGGACACTGAGATGAGCGACATCATGCTGAAGGTCGACGACCTCCACACCGCCTACGGCCAGAGCGAGGCACTGCACGGCATCAGCTTCGCCGGCCATGCGAACGAGACCATCGCCATCATGGGCCGCAACGGCATGGGCAAGACCACGCTGTTCAAGAGCCTGATGGGCGTGCTGCCGATCAGGAGCGGACGCATCGAGGTGGCCGGCAACGACGTCTCGCGCGACGAGAGCTTCCGGCGCGTCGCCAAGGGCATCGCCTACGTGCCGCAGGGCCGGATGATCTTTCCGTCGCTGACGGTCGAGGAGAACATCCAGACCGGGCTGGAGAACTCGAAGACCCGCCGCATCCCGGAGGAGATCTACGCGCTGTTCCCGGTGCTGTGGGACATGCGGCGGCGCAAGGGCGGCAACCTCTCGGGCGGACAGCAGCAGCAGCTCGCCATCGCCCGCGCACTCGTCACCGACCCCAGGGTGCTGCTGCTCGACGAGCCCACCGAGGGCATCCAGCCGTCGATCATCAAGGACATCGCCCGCGCGCTCAACGAGATCCGCAAGCTGCGCGGCATCACGATCGTCGTCTCCGAGCAGGTGCTCAGCTTCGCGCTCGACGTGGCCGACCGGCTGTTCGTGATCGAGGGCGGCCGGCTCGTGCACGAGACCGCGCGCGACAAGACCGACGTCGACCACATCAAGGCCTATCTCTCCGTTTGACAACCACCCACCCCCTGGAGCCCGAGCAATGACAGACACGCTGATCAAGGTCGACCTGACGAAGTCGCCCACCGAGAACGAGAACATCCACAACCGGTGGCATCCGGACATCCCGATGGCCTGCTGGGTGAACCCCGGCGACGACTTCATCCTCGAGACCTTCGACTGGACCGGTGGCTTCATCAAGAACGACGACAGCGCCGACGACGTGCGCGACATCGACCTGAGCACGGTGCACTACCTGTCGGGTCCGGTCGGCGTGAAGGGCGCGGAGCCCGGCGACCTGCTGGTCGTCGACCTGCTCGACATCGGCGCCAAGCAGGATTCGCTCTGGGGCTTCAACGGTTTCTTTTCGAAGAAGAACGGCGGCGGCTTCCTGACCGAGCATTTTCCCGAGGCGCAGAAGTCGATCTGGGACTTCAAGGGCATGTTCACCAGCTCGCGCCACATTCCCGGCGTCAACTTCGCCGGCCTGATCCATCCGGGGCTGATCGGCTGCCTGCCGGACAAGCCGATGCTCGACCTGTGGAACGAGCGCGAGCAGAAGCTGATCGACACCGACCCGACACGCGTGCCCGGTTTGGCCAACCCGCCGTCGGCCGGCACCGCGCACATGGGTCGCATGACCGGCGAGGCGCGCGACAAGGCCGCGGCCGAAGGCGGGTTGGCGAGGCCAGCGGTCGGGTCGGTGTCGATGAGCTGCTGCTCGCGCGCGTTCCACATGTCGAGCATCGGCTTGTCGGGCAGGCGACCGATCAGGCCGGGGTGGATGAGGCCCGCGAAGTTCACGCCCGGGATGTGGCGCGAGCTGGTGAACATGCCCTTGAAGTCCCAG
>JAKONL010000538.1 GCA_022701965.1 Burkholderiaceae bacterium
TCGACGGCCGCCGGGTCGATGTCGACCGCGTCGATCTCGGTGGCACCGAACTTGGCCGCACCGATCGCGAGGATGCCCGAACCGCAACCGTAGTCGAGCACGCGCCCGAGCGAGCCGTCGGGCCGCCGCGCGGTCCAGCGCAGGCACATCCGCGTCGTCGGATGCGTGCCAGTGCCGAACGCCAGGCCGGGGTCGAGCCGGATTACCTGGCGCGCCTGCGCAGGCGGTTCGTGCCAGGTCGGCACGATCCAGAACTCGGGCGTGATCTCCACCGGCGTGAACTGCGACTGCGTGAGCCGCACCCAGTCCTGCTCCGGCACGTCGGCCACGCCGAGCAGTTCGCAACCGGCGAAGAAGTCCTGCACGGCGAGCACGGCAGCCGCCTCGCGCGCGAGCTTCTCGGACTCGAACAGCGCGATCACGCGCGAGCGCTGCCAGCCGTCCTTGGGCGGCGGCATGCCGGGTTCGCCGAACAGCGCCTGCTCGGCATCGGTCTGCGCATCGGCATCCTCGACCGAAACGCTCAGCGCATCGAGCGCATCCAGCGCATCGCTGATGTCCTCGATCCGCGCTTCGGGCGACAGCAGACGCAGTTCAAACATGCGGCATCACCTCGCCCGCGCGGCCAGCCACTCTTCGAGATAGTGGATGTTGGTGCCGCCGGCCATGAACTTGGCATCGACCATCAGTTCGCGATGCAGCGGGATGTTGGTCTGGATGCCTTCGACGACCGTCTCGTTGAGCGCCGTGCGCATGCGCGCGAGCGCCTGCTCGCGCGTGTCGCCGTGCACGATGATCTTGCCGATCATGGAGTCGTAATTCGGCGGCACGAAGTAGTTGGTGTAGACGTGCGAATCGACGCGCACGCCCGGACCGCCCGGCGGATGCCACATCGTCACGCGGCCCGGCGAGGGGGTGAACTTGTACGGATCCTCGGCGTTGATCCGGCATTCGATCGAATGGCCGCGCATCTCGATCTGGCGCTGCGTGAAAGGCAGCTTCTCGCCGGCGGCGACCATGATCTGCGTCTTCACGATGTCGATGCCGGTGGTGAACTCGGTCACCGGGTGCTCGACCTGCACGCGCGTGTTCATCTCGATGAAGTAGAACTCGCCCGCCTCGTAGAGGAACTCGAAGGTGCCCGCGCCGCGGTATCCGATCTTCTTGCAGGCCGCCGCGCAACGCTCGCCGATCTTCTCGATCAGCTTGCGCGGAATGCCCGGCGCGGGCGACTCCTCGATCACCTTCTGGTGGCGGCGCTGCATGGAGCAGTCGCGCTCGCCGAGGTAGACCGCGTTCTTGTACTTGTCCGCGAGGATCTGGATCTCGATGTGGCGCGGATCCTGGAGGAACTTCTCCATGTACACGGCCGGATTGTTGAAGGCCGCGCCGGCCTCCGCCTTGGTCATCTGGATCGCGTTGACCAGCGCCGCCTCGGTATGCACCACGCGCACGCCGCGGCCACCGCCGCCGCCCGCGGCCTTGATGATGACCGGATAGCCGATGGCACGCGCGATGCGCTTGTTCGTCGGCGCGTCGTCGGACAACTCGCCCTCGGAACCCGGCACGCAGGGCACGCCGGCCTTGATCATGGCCTGCTTGGCCATGACCTTGTCGCCCATCGTGCGGATGTTTTCGGGCGTCGGGCCGATGAACTGGAAGCCGCTTTTCTCGACGCGCTCGGCGAAGTTCGCGTTCTCGCTCAGGAAGCCGTAGCCCGGGTGGATCGCCTCGGCGTCGGTCACCTCGGCCGCCGAGATGATGGCCGGCATGTTCAGGTAGCTCAGCGCCGAGGGCGCCGGGCCGATGCATACCGCCTCCTGCGCGAGCTTGACGTACTTGGCGTCGCGATCGGCCTCCGAATAGACCATCACGGCCTTGATGCCGAGTTCGCTGCAGGCCCGCTGGATTCGAAGCGCGATCTCGCCGCGATTGGCAACCAGGATCTTCTTGAACATGGTCACTCGATGATGAACAGGGGTTGTCCGTATTCGACCGCCTGGCCGTTCTCGCCGAGGATCTGCGTGACGGTGCCGGACTTGTCGGCCTCGATCTCGTTGAGGATCTTCATCGCCTCGATGATGCAGACCGTCTGGCCTTCCTTGACCTGGGTACCGACCTCGACGAATGCGGCCGCACCGGGGCTCGACGAACGGTAGAAGGTGCCGACCATCGGCGACTTCACCACATGGCCGGGAACTGCGGCTGGCGCGACGGCTGGAGCGGTCTCGCCCGACGGCGCAGCGGCCGGTGCTGCCGGCGCTGTGGCGGGCGCGACCGCGGTCTGGACGGCGGGGGCCGGGGAAGCGATGCCGCCCTTGACGATTCGGACCTTGCCTTCGGCCTCGGTGATTTCGAGTTCGGAAATATTCGATTCAGACACTAGATCGATCAGTGTCTTCAGTTTTCGCAGATCCATGGGACTCCATTGCCGGTTCGCCCGGCCATTCGGATTTAGATTGCCTGAACTTCGCTGTAAATCGGCTTACACAAGCCTATTCAAGCTTTCAGGCGTCAATTCACGGTCAATAGCCGACTAATCGGCGCTGTGCGGCCGGATTCTAACTGTGAAGTTGTGCACGTCGCCATGCATCGAGGTCGGCGACGTCGAGCTTCCCCATCTTACGGGCCAGCGCATCGCCCTTTGCGGAGACGACCAGCGTGAAGGGTAGTCCCCCGGCAATGTTGCCGAGCCGTTTCATGAGATCGGTCCCGGCGAATCCGGTGATGCCGATCGGAAAGGACACCGGCGTGCGCGCAAGGAATTTGTCCACCTGGGCACGCTGATCGACGGCAAGACCGACAACCTGCCAGCCGTTGGCGGCGTGATCGACGAAGAAGCGGTCGATCATCGGCAACTCCTCGACGCAGGGTGGGCACCAGGTCGCCCAGAAATTGAGAATGAGCGGCCGGCCCCGGAACGCGGCCAGCTCGACCCGGCCGCCATCGGGACGATCGAAACCGTGCGACCAGAAGTCGCGGTCGAGCGCGCCGGTGTCGCCCGCCGCGCCACGCTCGTGCCGCCATAGCGCCGCACCTGCACCCGCGATGGCCGCGGCGACGGCGACACCGCCGATCACCAGCGCACGCCGCTCCTTCGACACCGTCATGCGCCGGACTCCCTCTCCAGCAGCCGTCGCAGGCCGGCCGCATCACCGCGCGGCGTGCGGCCCTGCGAATCCGGCTTCAACGCACCCCGCATGTCGTCGAGGTCGTAGACCAGCAGGTGCACGCCGACTTCCTCGCCGAGTTCGCGGCTGACCGCGTGGACGCTCAGCGCCTCCACCTGCTCGCCATGGAATCCCGTGACCATCCGTGGTTCGTAGTCGACGCGGTGGTCGATGAGGGCGATCTCGGCCGACTTCGAGTCGTCGCAGAACATCTGGATGTAGATGTCGGACAACCGGGTCGCCGTGCCGTGCCAGACCGCGCCGCCCACGTAGGGACGGAATACGGCCATGCGTTCCATCCACTCAAGTGCGAGCACGCGCAGCGCGTGCAGTTCGCGCGGCTGCGTGTCGGCGCAGAAAGTCAGGATGTAGTCGCGGACTTCGGCCTCGACGTCGTCGTTGTTCGGCAGCGCCGTGCGCGACGGCAGCCCCATCTCGCGAACGGCCCGGCGCTTGGCGGGACCGTATTCCAGTCCTTCCTCGACGACGAGACGGGAGGCGACGGCGGCGATTTCGCGCTTGAGCGTGTCCATCGGACCATTTTGCCCGCATCCCTAGAATCGACCGATGCATATCCACATCCTCGGCATCTGCGGCACTTTCATGGGCGGACTGGCCGCCCTGGCGCGGGAAGCCGGCCACCGTGTCACAGGCTGCGACGCGAGCGTCTACCCACCGATGAGCGACCAGTTGCGAGCCCTGGGCATCGACCTGATCGAGGGCTTCGGCGCCGACCAGCTGGCGCTCGCACCCGACATGTTCGTGGTCGGCAACGTCGTCTCTCGCGCCCGGCTGCCGGACGGCGCACCGAAGTTTCCGCTCATGGAGGCGATCCTCGATGCCGGCGCGCCCTACACGAGCGGGCCGCAATGGCTGGCCGAACACGTGCTTCGCGGCCGCCATGTGCTGGCGGTGGCCGGGACCCACGGCAAGACCACCACCAC
>JAKONL010000539.1 GCA_022701965.1 Burkholderiaceae bacterium
CCGCGATGGCGCCCGCTTTCCTCGAACGGTGTCCGCAGGTCGCCGGCCGTCCCTACCTGCTCTTCATGAGCCGCCTGCACGAGAAGAAGGGCGTCGACATGCTGATCCGCGCCTATGTGCGATTGCGCAGTGGGCAGCGCGAAGGCGGCCGGGGACAAGCCGATGCGGCGCTGCCCGCACTGGTCGTCGCGGGTCCCGGTCTCGACACGGCCTACGGGCGCGACCTGCAGGCCCTGGCCGCGGCCTGCCCCGACGACATCCATTTTCCCGGCATGCTCGGCGGCGATGCCAAGTGGGGAGCCCTCTACGGTTGCGAGGCTTTCGTGCTGCCGAGCCACCAGGAGAATTTCGGCATCGCGGTGGTGGAGGCGATGGCCTGCGGTCGGCCGGTGCTGATCAGTCGTCAGGTGAATATTTGGCGCGAATGCGAACCCGGCGGCCTCGTCGGAGACGATACCGATGCGGGAACGCTCGAGCTCCTGACACAATGGCGGGACTCGACGACGCAGCGTCGCGACGAACTCGGCGCCGAGGCGCTCGCCGCCTACGAACGCAATTTCGCCGTCGACCGGGCCGCCCGACGCATGACCGAGGCGATCGGCCCCTAGTCGGCGTCCGTCCATCCTCCCGCCCCGCCCGCAGACCGCCATCGCATGAAACTTGTCTTCTTCACGCATCCCCCCTTCCTGAAGATGGCCAGCATGATGCGATATGCCTCCTGGCTCGCCGAGGGCATGGCTCAGCGCGGACACGAAGTGCATACCTGGGCGCCGGAGCCGCGCTTCTACCGGCTGCCGGTGCCGGCGCGCTTTCGCAAGTGGATGGGCTACATCGACCAGTTCCTGGTCTTCCCGCGGCAGATCCGGCACCGCATGGCGCGGGAATCGGACGACACGCTCTACGTCTTCGCCGACCACGCGCTCGGGCCCTGGGTGCCGTCGGTGGCGAGTCGCCCGAACGTCGTGCACTGCCACGATTTCCTGGCGCAGGATTCGGCGCTCGGCCTGATTCCGCAGAACCCGGTGAGCTCCACCGGCCGCATCTACCAGCGCTACATCCGCCACGGCTTCCAGCATGCGCGTGCCTTCATCGCGATCTCGCAGAAGACGCGGGAGGACCTGCTGGCGGTGATCGGCCCCGACGGCCGCTGCGAGGTGGTCTACAACGGCGTCAATCCGCGCTTCAGGCCGTCGGCGGACGTGCCCGCCGACCGTGCCGCGCTCGGCCGGAAGCTGGGCCTCGACCTGTCGCGCGGCTACGTGCTGCACGTGGGCGTCAACACCTGGTACAAGAACCGCCGCGGCGTGCTCGTGGGCTACGACGCCTGGCGCCGCCGCGCCGCGGCAGCGGGCGACGAAACCGCGCTGCCGCTGCTGATGGTCGGCCCGCCGCCGCCGGACGAACTCGCGGCGCTCCAGGCGACGTTGCCGTCGGCGCGCGACATCCATTTCCTGACCGATGTCACCGACGAGGCGCTGGTGTCGCTCTACGGCGCGGCGACCGTGTTCCTGTTTCCGTCGATCGCCGAAGGCTTCGGCTGGCCGATCGCCGAGGCGATGGCCTCGGGCTGCCCGGTCGTCACGACCGGCATCGCGCCGATGACCGAGGTGGCCGGCGACGCGGCTTTCCTGATCCCGCCGGATGCCGGCGAGCGGGCCGATGTTGATTCGCCCTGGGCGGGCGAAGTGGCCGCGAAGCTCGCCGAGGTGATCGGGCTCCCGGATGCCGACCGCGCGGCGGTGGTGGTGCGTGGGCTCGCGCAGGTGGCGCACTTCGACTCGACGAAGGCGCTCGACCGGATCGAAGGCATCTACGCGAAGCTGCTGGCGGAGAGACGGCCGTTCTGAACGCCGGGAGCGGCGCTCCCTTTTCCTGCTCTCTGCTCCCTACTCTTCCGCGGTCGCGGTGCAGGTGGTGTCGGTCGCCGGACGGCAGACGCGGGCGCGTCCGGTCTTGGCGACGACGATGCGGCGCGTCTGCTCCAGCTGGTCGGCGCCGCTCAGGTCATTGCGGGCGAGGGTGAGCGTCAGCGCGCCGAAGCCGGTGGTCTTGGTCCGGGCGTAGCCGGAGGCGTCGAAGAGCACGTAGGGCGGCGATGCGGCGGCGCTGCCGCTGCCGCTGGCCGTGAAATACGCGGGCAGCGCGGCCTGCTGCAGCACGACGCGGTCGGTGGTGCTGTCGAACACCGAATTGCCGTTGACGTCGACGAACACCGTCCAGCCGCCGCTCCAGTCGCTGCCCCCCGCGGGCACCGCCATCGCATGCTGGCTGGCCTTCATGGCCTCGCCGCGCGCCGCGTTGATGGCCGCGACGAACGCGTTGGCGGCCGACGTCAGCTCGGAGTTGCGCTGCATCGACACGAAGCTCGGCGTGGCGACCAGCAGCAGGATCGCCGCGATGGCGATCGTCACCATGAGCTCGATCAGCGTGAAGCCGGCGCCGATGCGGCGTGCGCCGTGACGGGTGCGCGTCATGGCCAGCAGAGACGGGGATTGGGCGCGCTGCCGTTCCTGCTGGCAGGGCCGGTGCAGTCCTTGACGCCGGTGCTGGTCAGCGTGAGGTTCTCCACGGCGGCGTCGGCCATCGTGGGCACGGCGACGACCTGGATGCATTCCCTCGCGGTCAAGCCGGCGCAGAGCACCGAGGAAAGGCGGTAGCTCGGCGTGGCGCCTTCGCCGGAGAACGTCTTGAAGGTCGTCGAGGCGTCGGCCGGAGACGTCGTGCCCGTCGTGTTGCCGAAGACCAGGTAGGTGCCGCGCTGCGTCATGTAGCGC
>JAKONL010000540.1 GCA_022701965.1 Burkholderiaceae bacterium
ACATCCTCGGCGACGAGGACCACCTGGGCGACATGGACTTCAAGGTGGCCGGCACGACCGCCGGCATCACCGCGCTGCAGATGGACATCAAGATCCAGGGCATCACCAAGGAGATCATGCAGGTCGCGCTGGCGCAGGCCAAGGAGGCGCGCGTGCACATCCTCGGCAGGATGCAGGAGGCGCAGGCGAACGTGAACACCGAGATGTCGCAGTTCGCGCCGCGCATGACCACGCTCAAGATCAATCCGGAGAAGATCCGCGACGTGATCGGCAAGGGCGGCGCCGTGATCCGTGGCCTGCAGGAAGAAACCGGCACGACGATCAACATCGACGAGGACGGCACCATCACCATCGCCTCGACCGACCCCGAGAAGGCCGAGATCGCCAAGAAGCGCATCGAGCAGATCACGGCCGAGGTCGAGATCGGCAAGGTCTACGAAGGCGCGGTCACCAAGATCCTCGACTTCGGTGCGCTCATCAATCTGCTGCCCGGCAAGGACGGCCTGCTGCACATCAGCCAGATCGCCCACGAGCGCGTCGAGAAGGTCACCGACTACCTGAGCGAAGGCCAGATCGTGAAGGTCAAGGTGCTCGAGACCGATGAGAAGGGTCGCGTCAAGCTGTCGATGAAGGCCCTGACCGAGCGTCCGGCCGGCATGGAGTTCAGCGAGCGTCCGCGCGAGGACCGGGGCGATCGTCCGCCGCGTGGTGATCGTGGCGACCGCAGCGACCGTGGAGGCGATCGTGCCCCGCGCGGCGATAGCGCACCGCGTTTCGAAGCCAACAATGACCGTGGCGGCGACCAGCAGCAGCCCCAGCAGCAGCAACCGTTCCAGCCGAACAACGCTCAGCCTGCCGGCGAGACGGTCCCGACCCACCAGCAGCCGCCGGTGCAGGACGGCTCGCGCAACGACACGCAGTCGTAATCGTCCCTGGCGCCCGGGCGGCGAACGGTCGCCGCACGGGCGTCGTGAAAAACGCCCGTTCCCCGTCGGGAACGTCGCCGCCTGGAGAATCCCATGAAAGCCATCGAGATCGCATCCTTCGGGGCGCCCGAAGTACTGAGACTGGTCGAGCGACCGGACCCCGTGCCCGGCGCCGGCGAGCTTCTGATCCGCGTGGCGGCCAGTGGCGTGAACCGGCCCGACGTGCTCCAGCGCACCGGCAACTACCCGGTTCCCCCGGGCGCTTCGGACCTGCCGGGTCTCGAAGTCGCGGGCGAGATCGTCGGGGGCGACGCGCAGGCGATCGCCGCGGCCGGTTTCGCGGTGGGCGACCATGTCTGCGCGCTGGTGTCGGGCGGCGGCTATGCGTCGCTGTGCGTGGCGCCGGTGTCGCAGTGCCTGCCGGTCCCCAGGGGCTGGAGCGTTGTCGAGGCAGCCACGCTGCCGGAGACGTTCTTCACGGTCTGGAGCAACGTCTTCGAACGCGGCCGCCTGGCCAAGGGCGAGACGCTGCTGGTGCAGGGCGGCTCGAGCGGCATCGGCGTGACGGCGATCCAGCTGGGCAAGGCGCTCGGCGCGACGGTCATCGTCACGGCGGGCAGCGACGAGAAATGCGCGGCCTGCGTCGGTTTCGGCGCCGACCACGCGATCAACTACCGCACGTCGGACTTCGTCGCCGAGGTCAAGCGCCTGACCGACGGCAAGGGTGTCGACGTGGTGCTCGACATGGTCGCGGGCAGCTATGTGGCACGCGAGATCGAGTGCATGGCCGAGGACGGCCGGCTGGTGATCATCGCCGTGCAGGGCGGCATCAAAGCCGAGTTCAATGCCGGCCTGGTGCTGCGCCGGCGGCTGCTCGTCACCGGATCGACGCTGCGCCCGCGACCGGAAGCCTTCAAGGGCGCGATCGCGAAGGCGTTGCGCGAGAAGGTGTGGCCGCTGCTCGAGAGCGGGGCGGTCAAGCATGCGGTCCACAGCACCTTCGCTGCGGACAACGGTGCGCAGGGCGGGCCGAGCGGTGCCGCCGAAGCGCACACCCTCATGGAATCTAACAACCACATCGGCAAGATCGTGCTGACGTGGTGAACGGGAAATTGGATATGACGAACAGGAAACTGATCGCCGGCAACTGGAAGATGAACGGCAGCCTGGCTGCCAACGAAGTGCTGGTGAAGGCCTTGCTGCAGGGCGCCGATTCGGCGCCTGCGTGCGACGTCGTTCTCTGCGTGCCGGCGCCCTATCTCGGGCAGGTCCAGGCGCTCGTCGCGGACTCGCACCTGGCACTGGGCTCGCAGGACGTGTCCGCGCAGACGCACGGTGCCTACACGGGAGAGAAGTCCGCGACGATGCTCAAGGACTTCGGGGTCCGCTATGCGATCGTCGGACATTCGGAGCGCCGGCAGTACCACGGCGAGACCGACGAGACCGTCGCCGCCAAGGCCGCGGCCGCGCTCGGCGCCGGCATCACGCCGATCGTCTGCGTGGGCGAGACGCTGGCCGAGCGCGACGCCGGGCAGACCGAGGAGGTCGTCAAGCGCCAGCTCGCCGCGGTCATCCACGTCAACGGCCACTGCATCAGCGAGATCGTGGTCGCCTACGAGCCCGTCTGGGCGATCGGCACTGGCAAGACGGCGTCGCCCGGGCAGGCGCAAGCCGTGCACGCATTGCTCCGCACGCAGCTGCATCACGCGTCGAGCGAGCACGCGCCCGGCATCCGCATCCTCTACGGCGGCAGCATGAACGCGGCCAACGCGGCCGAACTGCTGGCGCAGCCCGACATCGACGGTGGACTCATCGGCGGCGCGTCGCTCAAGGCGCCCGATTTCCTGCAGATCATCGCGGCGGCACGCTGAGCGACCGTCTTTTCCATCTAGGAGTTTTCGACAATGAACGTGGTTCTCAATATTCTGGTCGGCGTGCAGATGCTCACCGCGCTGGCGATGATCGGCCTGATCCTGATCCAGCACGGCAAGGGTGCCGACATGGGCGCCGCCTTCGGCAGCGGCAGCGCGGGCAGCCTGTTCGGCGCGAGCGGCAGTGCCAACTTTCTCTCGCGTACCACGGCGGTCCTTGCTGCGGTGTTTTTCACGACCACGCTGTTGCTCGCCTACTTCAGCCATGCCCAGCCTGCCGGCGGCAACAGCTTGCTGGAGCGGGCAGCCATCACGGCGCCTGTCGCGGTGCCCGCACCCGCGGCATCGGGCGCAGCGATCCCGGGGACGACTGCCCCGACAACGCCCGCGACGCCACCGACGGGCGCGGCGCAGATCCCGACCAAATAATCTGTGAGTTTCAATGCAGTCGCGATTCGAAAACACTGCATTTCAGGGTAAACTCTAAAGCTGCTCCGGAAAGCCAAAACCTTCAGGGTTCCTCATGCCATCCGGACAGACAAAACCGCGGTCGTGGTGAAATTGGTAGACACGCTATCTTGAGGGGGTAGTGGCGAAAGCTGTGCGAGTTCGAGTCTCGCCGACCGCACCAAATCTCATCGACGGAAGGCAGCAACGAAGTTGCTTTCCGTCGATGTCAAGCGGTGATAGAACCCCCTGATGAACCTCGATTCCTACCTCCCCGTCCTGCTTTTCATTCTGGTCGGTATCGCGGTCGGCATCGCTCCTCAGGTTTTGGGCTACGTTCTGGGTCCGAACCGGCCCGACGCGGCCAAGAATTCCCCTTACGAGTGCGGGTTCGAGGCGTTCGAGAACGCACGCATGCAGTTCGATGTGCGTTACTACCTGGTCGCCATCCTTTTCATCCTTTTCGATCTCGAGATCGCTTTTCTTTTCCCGTGGGCAGTCGCGCTCAAGGAAGTCGGTGCGACCGGCTTCTGGGCCGTCGTGATCTTCCTGGCGATCCTGGTCGTGGGCTTCGCCTACGAATGGAAGAAGGGTGCGCTTGACTGGGAATAGCCGCAAGCCGGCAACGAGGTACAGCCATGGCCATTGAAGGCGTTTTCAAAGAAGGTTTCGTCACCACGTCTTATGACTCGGTGGTGAATTGGGCGAAGACCGGATCGTTGTGGCCCATGACCTTCG
>JAKONL010000557.1 GCA_022701965.1 Burkholderiaceae bacterium
CCGCGTTGGGCGGCACGCTCAGGTAGTGCAGGCGTCGGCATTCGGTGCCCAGCGAGGCCTCGGCCCGCTCGACGGCCACACGCAGGGCGTCGGCGCCACCCGACAGCGGCACGTAGTCGAGCGTGGCGGCGAAGGCGTCCCAGGCTTCCTGCGTGACCTTGCGGCTGCCGAACTCGTCGAGCGCCGAGCGGGCGACGGCGCGGAAGCCTTCGGCGTCGAGTTCGTCGAGCGACACGCCGATGATCCGGCAGGCCGGGATGAAGCCGGTGCTGCAGAGATGGAACAGTCCGGGCAGCAGCTTGCGCCGCGCCAGATCGCCGGTGGCACCCACCAGCACCACGGCCTGGGGGAAGCGCGGGCCGACGCCGGGGGGGATCTTGGCCATGGTCGTCATCGTCCGGAAGTGGGAGGTGCGAGGGTACAAGCGATTTCGGTGCCAGCCGCATGCCGCGGCCACGCGACTCGCGCTCAGCGGCGCAGCAGGTCGCGCAGTTCGCGCTTGAGCACCTTGCCGATGGCGCTGCGCGGCAACTCGTCGATGAAGTGCAGCTGCGCCAGGCGCTGCGTCTTGCCCAGTTGCGCGTTGGCCCACTGCAGCAGCACGTCGCCGGCGGTCGTGTCGCCCGCCGCCGGCACCACGAACGCGACCGGCGTCTCGCCCCATTCGGGCGAGGGCACGCCGACCACCGCCGCGTCCGCCACGCCCGGGTGCGCGCGCAGCACCGCTTCCAGGTCGCTCGGATAGATGTTGAAGCCGCCGCTGATGACCAGGTCCTTGCGGCGGTCGAACAACGTGAGGAAGCCGTCGTCGTCGAAGCGGCCGACGTCGCCGGTGCGGATGAAGCGCCGGCCGTCGGGTGCGAACCATTCGGCCTCGCGCGTCTTCTCCGGCTGGCGGTGGTAGCCCACCATCATCCCGGCCGAGTGGCCCACCACCTCGCCGGCCTCGCCACGCGCGACCTCGCGGCCGTCCTCGTCGATCAGGCGGATGTCGCTGCCTTCGGCCGGCTGGCCGACGGTGTGGAGCTTGTCCGGATGCAGGTGCGCCTCCAGGATGCAGGTGCCACCGCCCTCGGTCATGCCGTAGAACTCGACCAGCCCGCCCGGCCAGCGCGCCAGCACGTCGGCCTTGAGCGCGGCATGGAAGGGCGCGCTGGTGCTGAACTTGAAGCGGAACGACGCCAGGTCGTGCGCGCCGAAGGCCGGATGCGCCATCAGCCGCTGGTACTGCACCGGCACCAGCATCGTGTGCGTGACGCGGTGCGCCTGCGCCAGCGTCAGGTAGCCCGCGGCGTCGAACTTCGGCATCAGGACGACGCAGCCGCCGAAGGCGATCGTCGGGAAGAACACGACCAGCGTGGTGTTGGAGTAGAGCGGCGTCGACAGCAGCGTGACCGTGTCGGGGCCGTAGCCGTAGCGCGCGCCGCGCTTGACGTGCGACCAGCGCATGCCGTGACCCTGCACGATGCCCTTGGGCTCGCCCGTGGTGCCGGAGGAATAGATGATGTTGAACGGCGAGGCCGGTGCCAGCCCCGCCTCGACGGGCCGCGCCCCGGAGAGCGCCAGCCAGGTTTCGAGCGCGGTGCCGGCCGTGGAACCGTCCAGCGCGATGCGCGGCGGGTCGCCCGCGCGCATCGGACCGAAGGTCTCCGCCGTCGCCGCATCGATGAACAGCAGGCGCGCGTCGGCATCGTGCTGCATCCGCCGCAGGCTCGCCGATGTCGATCCGGGCGCGAGCGGCGCGACCGCGACCCCGGCGCGCAGGGCGCCCAGGAAGACGACGGCATAGGAAGCGGAAGAAGCCGCGCAGACCGCGATGGCGTCGCCGACCTCCAGGCCGTCGCGCTGCAGGGCGGCCGCGACGCGGTCCATGGCGGCATCGAGCTGGGCGTAGGCGAGGGCGGTGCCGGTGTCGCGCAGCGCGAGGCCGGTGGGCCGTTCGCGCGCATGGATGCGGACGAGGTCGGAGATCGTGCCGAAATCCTGTGCCAGCACGTCTTGCAGGGAGGAGAGGAAGGCGGTCATGGGCGAGCGACGGTGAGTGGAACGAACGGCGCCGTGTCCGTGCGCCGCAGGCCAGTGTGCCGCAGCCCGGTGCGGATGCCGGTCGCCCGCTTGACCGGCTTTCAGGGCGCCGGAGCGCCGGGGCTCAGACGCCCGCGGCGTGCGCCTGTTCGTCGGCGTGGTAGCTGCTGCGCACCATGGCGCCGACCGCCGCGTGGCTGAAGCCCATCCTGTAGGCCTCTTCCTCGAACATCCTGAACGTGTCGGGGTGCACGTAGCGACGCACCGGCAGGTGCGAGTTCGACGGCGACAGGTACTGGCCGATGGTCAGCATGTCGATGTCGTGCGCGCGCATGTCGCGCATCACCTGCAGGATCTCCTCGTCGGTCTCGCCGAGGCCGACCATAATGCCGCTCTTGGTCGGTACCTGGGGGTGCAGCGCCTTGAACTTCTTGAGCAGGTTCAGGCTGAACTGGTAGTCGCTGCCGGGGCGCGCCTCCTTGTAGAGGCGCGGGGCGGTCTCGAGGTTGTGGTTCATCACGTCCGGCGGCGCGGCCTTGAGGATCTCCAGCGCGCGGTCGTCGCGACCACGGAAGTCGGGCACCAGGATCTCGATCTGCGTCGTGGGCGAGAGCTCGCGGATGTTGCGGATGCACTCGACGAAA
>JAKONL010000559.1 GCA_022701965.1 Burkholderiaceae bacterium
CCCGGCGATCCCGCTCCCATCCGGACCACGGCGAATTGCCAGTGTCGAGGCGGTCTGCGACAGACCTCAGATTCCAGTGCGCACCATCGGTGAGCGAGGGCAACTCGTCCCAGACCACGGGCACCGAGATACCCAGCCCGGGTCGCGCGCGGACCGACCAGGCGCTCGCGGTCGTGGCCCCGAAACCATTGCGCAGGTAGTCGACGAACACCTTCCCGATTCGATTCTTCGGACCGCTCTTCGCCACGAAGCGCCCGGGAATGGTGGTTGCGAGATGCTCGACCAGCGACTGCGAGAACGTCTTGACGGTGTCCCAGCCATAGTGCCGGCGGATCGGAATCACCACGTGCAGACCCTTGCCGCCGCTCGTTTTCAGGAAGCCGACGAGGCCGACCTCCTGCAGCAGCGTGCGCACCAGCATCGCCGCCTCCTGCACCGCCGCCCATCCGACGCCTTCGCCCGGGTCGAGGTCGAGCGTCATGCGGTCCGGCCGATCGATGGCAGAGGCGGTGGCATTCCAGGTATGGAACTCGATCACGTTCATCTGCGCGGCCGATGCCAATCCTTCGGCCGAGTCGATCGCCAGCAGCGGTTCGTGACCAGGGTCGAGCGCCGCGTCGAGCAGTTTCACGCCCGGCATGTCGTTGCCCTTGGCATGCTTCTGAAAGAACAGCTCGCCACCGACGCCGTCCGGTGCGCGCACCAGCGACACCGGCCGGCCGTCGAGATGCGGCAGGATCAGGTCGGCGCATCGCAGGTAGTAGGCCGCCAGCTCCCCCTTCGTCGCGCCGCTTTCCGCGTCGACGACACGCTCGGCATGGCTGATGCGCGGCATCGCCTTCGACTTCGGCTTTGCGGTCTTCTTCGCTTTCGCCGGCTCCGGGCCCTGCCCGGGTTCCACCGGACGCTCGCGCACGATGTCACCGGCCGGCTTGTCGTTGCGCAATCCCTGGAACACGCCGTGCCGCACCCGCCCGTCCCTCGTCCACCCGCCGAACGCGACCTCGGCGACCAATCGCGGCTTCACCCAGGTCGCCTTCACGGTCGCAGGCACCCCGGCCCGGCCCGATGCGAACGGAGAACCATCGGATGCCAGCCGGTCCAGCTTCGCCTTGATGTCCGCCAGGCGAGAGGTGTCGAAGCCAGTGCCGACGTTGCCGCAGTACGCCAGTCCGCCCTCGGCCTCGTCGTCGTGCACGCCGAGCAGGAGCGCGCCGAAGCCTTCGCGGGTGCCTTTCGGCGCGGTGAAGCCGCCGATCACGAATTCCTGGCGTTGCTGCGTCTTGAGCTTGATCCACTCCGCCGTCCGTCGCGCGCCGTAGGTCGATCCCTTGCGCTTGCCGATCAGGCCCTCGAAGCCCAGCGTGCTCACCGATTCCAGAAGGTCGCGCGGTGGCGCGTCGAAGGTCTCGCTGAAACGCAGGCGCGGTGCGTCGTCGTCGCCGAGCAATGTCGAAAGGCGCTGGCGCCGTTCCTCGACCGGCAGTTCGCGCAGATCCTCGCCGTCGAGAAACAGCAGGTCGAACACCCAGTAGACGATGGAGGCCGTCGACCGGCGGTCGAAGGCATTCTGCAGTGCCTGGAAATCGGGCGCACCGCGTTCGCCCTGCACCACGATCTCGCCGTCGAGCCACGCCGAACGCAACTTCAGCCGTTCGAGCGCGGTCTCGATCTCGGGCAGCTTGGCGGTCCAGTCGTGGCCGTTGCGCGTGATGCATCGCACCGTGCCGTTCTCGATCCGCGTCAGCAGGCGGTAGCCGTCGAATTTCAGTTCCCACAGCCAGTCGGCCGGCGTGCCGGGCGGTTCGGCGGCAAGCGTTGCCAGTTGGGGCGACAGCGTGTCGGGCAGCGTCGACCGCGCCTTCGCCTTGGGACTGGCCCTGGAGGTCTTCGGCTCGCTCGGCCGAGGTTTCTTCGACGAACCGCCAAGGACGCTGTCGGGCAACGCGTCGAGCACGTCGTAGTCGTCGAGCGTGCGCGCCGCGTCGTCGCGCTCCTTGATGAGCAGCCACGGCGGCTGTTTCTCGCCCTTGCCGCGCATCCGCACCAGCGTCCAGCGGCCCTGCAGCTTCTCGCCGTGCAGTTCGAACTTCAGCTTGCCCGCCGCGAAGGCCTTGCGCGTCGCGACGACGCCGCCTTCGGGCGACCAGTGGCCGCGGTCCCAGACGATCACCGTGCCCGCGCCGTACTGCTTCGGCGGAATGGTGCCTTCGAAGCTGCCGTACGAGATCGGATGGTCCTCGACCTCGACCGCCATCCGTTTCACGGCCGGGTCGAGGCACGGACCTTTCGGGACGGCCCAGCTCTTGAGCGTGCCGTCGAATTCCAGCCGGAAGTCGTAGTGGAGACTGCTGGCATGGTGCTTCTGGACCACGAAGGACAGTGCGCCGTCCGGCACTTCGGCTGCGGCTGCCAAGGGCCTCGGGTCATGCGGCTCCGGCGTCTTGTCGAAATCGCGTTTGCTGCGGTAGGCGGCGAGGGCCGCCCGTGGGGTCGTGGCCATGGCCGGACTGACCGCCGCCTCAGGCCGCGCGGCGACGTGGCGGCGATTTCGCGGCCGGCGCCGCAGCGGACTTCGCAGGTTTCCCGGTCTTGCCCGGTCCGGACCGCTTGGCCGGCGCCTCGCGCTTCGCGGCGGTCTTCGCTGCCGTCTTCGCTGTCTTCGCAGCCGTCTTCGCAGCACCGGCGCGACCCGCCTTCTTCGGCGTCGGAGCGGCTTTGCCGTCTTCGCCATCGCCGTCGTCTCCGGCGGGCGACGCCGTGGCCTTGCCGCCCTTGCGCAGGCTGCGCTGCAGGAGTTCGGTCAGGTCGAGGATCTTCGCGCTGCCCTTGGCCGTCTCGTCGACCTCCTCCAGCGGCGACACGGCTTCGGTCTCGCCAGCCTCGATCTTGTGGTCGACCAGCTTCATGATCTCGTCCTTGAACGAATCCTTGAACTCGTCCGGATTCCACTCCGAGCTCATGTCGGCCACGAGGTCGCCAGCCATCTTCAGTTCGCGATCGGAGAGCCCGGCGGCCTTGGCGCCTTCGGCCGGCAGCGGCAGGTCCTTCCAGGGACGGATGTCCGCGCCCCAGCGCAGCAGGTTGAGCACCAGGCCCGGGCCGCTCGGCACCAGCACGGCCAGATGCTGCTTGGTCTGGATCACCACGCGCGCGACGCCGACGCGGCCGCTGCGCTGCAGGGTCTCGCGCAGCAACGCATAGACCTTGGCGCCCTTGTTGATCGGCGCCACGTAGTAGGGCCGCTCCAGGAAGACGAACGGGATGCTGTCGGCCGGCACGAAGGTCTCGATCTCGATCGTCTGCGTCGTCTTGGGATACGCCGCGGCGATCTCGGCGTCGGTCAGGACGACGTACTGGCCGTCCTCGTACTCGATGCCCTTGACGATCTGTTCGCGCGGGATTTCCTTGCCGGTCTTCTTGTTGATGCGCCTGTAGCCGACCGGGTCCATGGACCGCTTGTCGAGCCAGTCGAAGTCGACGCTGTGGTCGGACGTCGCCGAATACAGGCCGACCGGGATGTGCACCAGCCCGAAGCTGATGGCACCCTTCCAGAGCACGCGCGGTGCGGGGGTCGAATGGCTGGGCATGGGGTTGTTCCTCCGATACGGCAAGCTAGCGCCGCCCCCGGTCCGCCCCTGTAGGAACGCGCCTAGATCTCGGCATCCGCCGGCGGCCGGCCCAGGTCGCGCTCGCTCGCCACGGCGAAGTAGAACCACTCGGTACCCAGCGACGCGGTCGCGTTCGGGAAGATCAGGAAGCCGTCCCGTTCGGCATGCAGCATCGTGCCGTCGGCCCGCATTCCGATGGGCTCGCCGCGCGAGACGGCATCGAAGGTCGACCACTCGCGCACGAAGCTGTCCCCCTCGTCCAGCCGGTCGACCACGCTCACCAGGCGCAGCAGCGCGGGATGCACAGGCGATGGCGTGCCCTCGGGCACCTCGACCATGCCGAGCAGACGCAGCGCGGCGTGGATGGCGCGATGCGCCACGTCCGGCGCGGCGGGGTCGCGGTGCTGCCCGCATTCGAGCGTGACGCCATAGCCGCCCTTGCTGCGCATGTACTCGTTGGTCCCCCAGCCGAAGGCCAGCGCGGCGCTGTCGGCCGTGGCACCGCCGGCGCGCTGCGCGAGGCTCGCCGCGTAGATCTCGAGCCAGCCCTCGACCACGCGCGAGGTGCCGATATGGAGCGCCAGCAGCCCCTCCTCCGCGGCGCGCGAGAATGGCTCCAGCGGGCCGGCGTTGTCGCGCGGGCCGATCATCGCGAACGCCTCGCCCTGGCTGGTGAAGGAGTGCAGGTCGAGCAGCACGTCGTGCCGGTCGAGCAGCGGGCACAGCAGGTTGGTGATGCGGTCCTCGTAGTCGGCGGGCACCTCGCTCGGGCGGAAGGTGCGGTTCAGGTTGCGCTCGCCTTCGCGCTGCTTCAGCTGCCGGGCCAGCGGATTGGCCACCGGCACCATGGTCAGCTGCCCGCGCCGCAGGCGCAGGGTACCGCCGTCGAGCTCGGCGAGCGTGCGTTCGATGCCCACGGTGCCGCAGGTCTCGTCGCCGTGGATGCCGCCCAGCACGATCAGCCGCGGTCCGGGCTCGACAGCCGCGTAGGCATGGATGCGCAAGGTGTTCGCGAGGGCCGGGTCGCGCGGATTGTCGAGGCCTTGAGAGGTGGAGGGGGAAGCCATCGCCGACGATCCTACAGGCAGCGGCTGGCCGTTCCTACCGGTACTGTCGGCTCCCGTATCGATAAGAAAACACCAAGGAGACCCCATGACCGATCAGAACCACGACCAAGACCAAGGACAGAACCAGAACCCCGGCCGGAAGTCCGGACTGCAGGAGAACAGCGCAGGCACGCCGCAACCCCGTCCCTCCCAGCCCGCGACGGAACCCGCGAAGAACGGCGAGGACGGCCACACCAAGGTCGAGCAGGACGGCGACACCGCACCACGCCTGCCGCATGAGCGCGACCAGTCGGCCGACAGCCAGAAGCATCCGGGCGGTGAAGCCACCGAAGTCGGCAAGCAGGCATTCAAGGACACGCAGAGCGAGTCCGTCGACACCGATCGCGCACCGGTCACGGACAAGGTCTACAACGAGAAGCTCAAGCGTTGAGTCACAGCGCGCCGTCGAGCAGCCGGTACCAGCCGAGCACCGCGGCGATGTAGAAGCGGCGCAGCCCGTGCAGCGGGAACGGCTTGATCGGCGACGGCGCGACGGGCAGCGCCGCGACGTCGTCATCGACCACGCGATCGGCCAGCGCGCGGCCCATCCGGGTCTGGAGCCCCACGCCGCGCCCCTGGCAGCCGATGTCGATCGTCAGCCCCGGAGCCGGCTCATGGACGTGCGGCAGGTAGTCCCGCGTCACGGCCAGATGACCGCACCAGCGATAGGCGATGGGCACGCGCGCGGCCTGCGGGAACAGCCTGGCGACGACGCCTTCGAGTTGCGCCCAGTCCGACGGGTCGCGTGGCTCCGAGAACGTGCCGCGTCCGCCCATGAGCAGGCGACCCTGGTGGTCCAGCCGGTAGTACAGCAACAGCCGTCGGGCATCCGAACACACCTGGCCTTCCGGCAGGATGGTGCGGCGAAGGTCGGCGGGCAGCGATTCGGTCGCGATCTGGAACGAGTTCGCGTCGATGATCGTGCGCCGCAGCCCGGGCCAC
>JAKONL010000576.1 GCA_022701965.1 Burkholderiaceae bacterium
ACCGACGTGATGGTGTTCACCGTGGTGCTGCTGGTGGCGCTGGTGCAGGCGATCCAGTTCGTCGGCAACACCGCTGCGCGCCGGCTCGACAAGCGCTAGCCATGGCTCGCCCCCGGGTCGGACGCACTTCGTATCGTCCGCCTACTCACCAAACTTCAATTCCGTTCCCATGAAAACTTCCGCTCTCCGCCGTTCCTTTCTCGCGCTGTCGATCGCCGCGCTGTCGATGGGCGCTCTGTCGCTCGATGCGCAGGCGCAATCGGCAAAGAAAGACCTCGTCATCGGCGCCACCGCCGGCTCCAACATCGATCAGCTCAAGCTCGGCATCGTGCCGATCCTCGAGAAGAAGGGCTACAAGGTGAAGCTCGTCGAATTCAACGACTACGTGCAGCCCAACCTCGCGCTCGCGCAGGGTTCGCTCGACGCCAACTTCTTCCAGCACCGTGTCTACCTGCAGAAATTCGCCGTCGACCAGAAGCTCGACCTCGTCGAGCTGGTGCAGGGCCCGATCGCGCCGCTGGGCGTCTATTCGAAAAACCGCAAGTCGCTCGCCGAGGCCAGGGACGGCGACCGCGTGACGCTGCCCAACGACCCGAGCAACCTGGCACGCGCGCTCGCACTGCTGGAGCAGAACAAGCTCGTCACGCTCAAGCCGGGCATCGACGCGCTGCGTGCGTCCGAGAAGGACATCGCCGACAACCCGCGCAAGCTGAAGTTCATCCCGCTCGAAGCCGCGCAACTGCCGCGCTCGATCGGCGACACCGATTTCGCGATCATCACCGGCAACTTCGCGATCTCCTCCGGCCTGAAGCTGACCGAGGCCATCGCGCTGGAGAACACGCCCGAGCACTACCTGAACGTGGTTGCCGTCAAGCGCACGGACAAGGATGCGCCGTGGACGCGCGACGTGATCGAGGCCTTCAGGTCGAACGACTACCGGACCGTGGTCGACACGAAATTCCAGGGCTACGCGAAGCCGGCCTTCCTGAAATAGGAGGCGCGAGGCCGGCGGGACAGCAGGCCATCCCTTACATGGGCGCTGCGGTGCAGACGACCCTGGCAGCGCACGGACTGCTTCATACACGGGGTTCGCATCAACCCCCGAAGGAGCAAGCCATGCAGAACGACAAGACCGACCTCTCGCGCAACGACGACGAACTCCATCGCGATCCGCTGACCGGCACGCCCGGATCCCACCCGGTGGGCACCGGCGTCGGCTCCGCCGGCGGCGCTCTCGCGGGCGCCGCGTTCGGCGCGATGGGCGGGCCGGCCGGTGCGCTGGTCGGCATGGTGGCCGGCGCGATCGTCGGCGGCATGCGCGGCAACATCGTCGCCGAGCAGGTCAACCCCACGGTCGAGCGCGACCACTGGCGCGAGCGCTTCGCGGACGAGAGCTATGTCGAGCCCGGCCGCAGCTACGACGACTACGCCCCGGCCTACGAGCTCGGCTGGTCGAGCCGCTCGAACCGCACCGATTCCTTCGACGCGCTGGAGCCGACGCTCGCGAGCGAATGGGCGGCCCGCCGCGGCACTTCCGGGCTCGACTGGCCGCAGGCCCGTCCCGCCACGCGCGCTGCCTGGGAACGCGCCGACCGCACCTATTTCAGCGCCGCCGGCGCCATCGATGCGGGAGGTGACAGGGACGACGGGATTTCGGACGAACCGCTGGCCAACGACGAGGTCGCCGACGTGCTCAACGACCTGCTGGAGAACGCCCGCGACGGCGAATACGGCTTCCGCGCCAGTGCCGAGGCGGTCGGGTCCGCCAGCCTGAAGCAGGTGTTCGAAGCCCGTGCCGATGGCTGCCGGGACGCCGCCGCCGAGTTGGTGCCGCTGGTCGTCGCGTACGGCGGCGAGCCGGCCGACGGCGGGACGGCCTCGGGCACGCTGCACCGCGGCTGGGTGCAGCTCAAGGGCGCGGTCGGCGCCAACAGCGAACTGTCGATCCTGGAGGAAGCCGAGCGCGGCGAGGACGCCTCGCTCGCGCGCTACCGCAAGGCGCTCAGGCAGCAGCTGCCGGCCGACATCCGCAGCGTGGTCGAGCGCCAGATGCAGGGCGCCCAGCGCAACCACGACGACATCAGGCGGCTGCGCGACCAGGCGCGCGGGCAGTCTTGAAGCGCCCCGGTTTCGTCGAGGTCCGCGGCGCGCGTGAGCACAACCTGAAGGACGTCGATGTCGACATTCCGCGCGATGCGCTGGTGGTCTTCAGCGGCGTGTCGGGATCTGGCAAGTCGTCGCTGGCCTTCGGCACGCTGTATGCGGAGGCGCAGCGCCGCTACTTCGAGTCGGTCGCGCCCTATGCGCGCCGGCTGATCGACCAGGTCGGCGTCCCCGACATCGACAGCATCGAAGGACTGCCGCCGGCGGTCGCGCTGCAGCAGGCGCGGGGCGTGCCGGGCGCGAGGTCGTCGGTCGGCAGCCTGACGACGCTGTCGAGCCTGCTGCGCATGCTGTTCTCGCGCGCCGGCCGCTACCCGGCCGACCAGCCGATGCTCTACGCGGAAGACTTCTCGCCCAACACGCCCCAGGGCGCATGCCCGACATGCCACGGCCTCGGCCATGTCTACGAGGTGACCGAGAAATCGATGGTGCCCGACGACTCGCTGACCCTCCGCGAGCGCGCCGTCGCGGCCTGGCCGTCGGCCTGGCAGGGCCAGAACCTGCGCGACATCTTGGTCACACTCGGCCACGACGTCGACACGCCCTGGCGCGACCTGCCGAAGAAGACGCGCGACTGGATCCTCTTCACCGACGAGCAGCCCACCGTGCCCGTCTACGCCGGCTTCACGCCCAAGGAAGTGCGCGCGGCGTTGCGCGCCAAGGCCGAGCCGAGCTACCAGGGCACCTTCACCGGCGCCCGCCGGTACGTGATGCACACCTTCGCGACGACGCAGAGCGCGCTGATGAAGAAACGCGTGGCGCGCTTCATGACCGGCAGCGTCTGCCCCGAATGCAGCGGCAAGCGGCTCAAGCGCGAATCGCTGGGCGTGACCTTCGCGGGCCTGGATATCGCCGAACTCTCGCGCCTGCCACTCGACGGCATGGCGCGGGTGCTGGCGCCCGCGGCGCGCGGCGAACCGGACGGGCTCGCCGACTCCGCGGTGCTCGATCGTGCGAGCGCGAAGCGCGCCACCGCACGCCGTGTCGCCGCCGGCGGCGCCTCGCACGCGG
>JAKONL010000584.1 GCA_022701965.1 Burkholderiaceae bacterium
CGTAGAGCGGGCGCAGGTAGGGGTCGACCTTCTGCGACAGGTCGCCCGGCAGGAAGCCCAGGCGCTCGCCGGCCTCGACCGCCGGGCGCGTGAGCACGATGCGCTGCACCGCGCTGCGCTCGAGCGCATCGACCGCGCAGGCCACGGCGAGGTAGGTCTTGCCGGTGCCGGCCGGGCCGATGCCGAAGGTGATGTCGTGCTTCGCGATGTTGTCCAGGTACTCGGCCTGCGTCGGCGTGCGGGCGCGCAGGTCGGCGCGGCGCGTGACCAGCATCGGGCCGGCCTCGCCGTCGGCGGTCATGCCCGAGTCGCTGGCGAGCGTGAGCTGCACCACGGCCGGGTCGATCGGCCGTTCGGCGATCTCGTAGAGCGCCTGCAGCACCTCCATCGCCTGTTCGGCGATGGCCTTGGGGCCGTCGACCTTGAACTGCTCGTGGCGGTGCGCGATCGTCACGCCCAGCGTGTCCTCGATGCGCCTGAGGTGCTCGTCGAGCGGGCCGCACAGGTGGCCGAGGCGCACGTTGTTGAGGGGCTTGAAGGTGTGGCGAAGAATCAAGCGGCATCCGTGAGTTGAAGTCGGCGGCCATGATAGGCGAGGCTGGCGGCAGGGTGCCCTGCCGCGTCCGCAAGACCATCAGCGCATCAACAGGTCGCGGAGGGCGATGCCGGCCGCGGTTGCGGACTGCGGGTTCTGACCGGTCACGAGCCGGCCGTCGACCACGACCTTCGATGTCCAGTCGGCGGCGGGATGATGGATCGCACCGCGCTGCGCCAGCGTGCTGGCCAGCATGAACGGCACCACGCCTTCCATCTTGACCGAACGCTCCTCGTCGTCCGTGAAGGCGCTGACGTTCCTGCCCGCGACCAGGTAGGCACCGTTCGCGAGCTTGACGTCGACCAGCGCGGCCGGACCATGGCAAACCGCCGCGACGACCCCGCCCGTTTCGTGCACGGTACGCGCCAGCCGGGCGACGTCCGGGTCGGACGGGAAGTCCCACATCGCGCCATGACCGCCCGCGAAGTAGACGGCCGAGTACCTCGACGCGTCGGCCTGGCTGAGCTTCATGGTGTTTCGGACGGTTTCCCGGAATGCCGGATCATTCCAGTAGCGGGCGTTGACCGGGTCGTCCAGGTCCATGCCGTCGACAGGCGGCTCGCCGCCCTTGATCGACGCCATCTCCACGGCGATGCCGGCTCTCTCGAGCACGGCCAGCGGATGGGTCACCTCGCTCAGGTAGAAGCCGGTCGGCTCCCCACTGCGGCCCTTGACGCCGTGACTGGTCAGGACGAAGAGGACGGGCTTGATATCGGGGCGGGCCTCCGCGGCAGGTGTCTGGGCCTGGACGGCCAGTGCGGTGGACAGGAGGAACGCGGGAAGGACGAGACGGATCAGCTTCATGAGCCACTTTCGGGTTGGGAAGCTGGTACCTTATTCATGACTCCAAAACAGATAAACAACGTGCAAGAGCATTCACTAATTCCCAAAGAGACCCAATGGCCCGCAGGTTCGATTACCTGAGCGATGTGGAGGTGTTCCTCGCAGTCGCACAGCACCAGTCGTTCACGGCAGCGGCGGTCGAACTGGCGACGACGACGTCGGTCCTGAGCCGCGCGCTCAGCCGGCTCGAGGCGCGGCTCGGCAACCAGCTGATGCAGCGCACCACGCGGCAACTGGCGCTGACCCAGGCCGGGCAGCGTTACCTGGAGCAGACCCGGACGGCCTTCGCGCTGCTGCACGACGCCGAGCGCGACCTGTCGGGGCCGACCGGCGAAACCACCGGGCACATCCGGATGAGCGTGCCGACGACCTATGGCCTGTACCGGCTGCCGATCCTGCTGTCGCGTTTTGCGCGCCGCTATCCGGCCGTGCGGATCGATCTGGACATCACCAACCGGAACGTCGACCTGGTCGCCGAAGGTTTCGACCTGGCGATCCGGCCGGGCCACTTCGCAGACAGCGGACTCGTCGCGCGCAAGCTGGAAGACGCGTCGCTGTGCCTGGTGGCGTCTCCCGCCTATGTGAAGGCGTCGGGCGCTCCCGACACAGTGCAGGGCCTGGCGCAGCATGCGTGCCTGCCGTTCGTCATGCCCAGCACCGGTCGCCTCGCGCACTGGCTGTTCAAGGACGGTGGACGCGATCTCGAATGGCTGCCTCCGACGACGATCCGGACTTCCGGCGACGTCCTGGGCGTCGTCTCGCTGGCCCTGCAGGGCATGGGCATCTGCCAGAGCTACGACTTCGTCGTGCGCGAGCATCTCGAGGCCGGTCGACTGGTCGAGATCCTGCCGCTGGCCAGAGGTCGCAGCCGGCCGTTCTCGGTACTGTATGCGCCGCACCGCAGCCAGTCCGCGGCGACGCGTGCGCTGATCGAGCTGCTGGCCGCCGATGGCCGTGCCCCGGTCGGGTGCACCGCACAATCGCAGACCCATTCGAACGACAACGGAAGATGAAACCATGATCGGCAAACTGACCGGCATCCTGGCCGAGCGCAATCCCCCTCAGGTGGTGGTGGACTGCAACGGCGTCGGCTACGAGGTCGACGTGCCGATGAGCACCTTCTACAACCTGCCGCACACCGGCGAGCGCATCTCGCTGCTGACGCATTTCGTGGTGCGCGAGGACGCGCAGATCCTCTATGGCTTCGGTACCGCCGAGGAGCGCGTCGCCTTCCGCCATCTCATCAGGATCTCGGGCGTCGGGCCGCGCATGGCGCTGGGCGTGCTGTCGGGCCTGAGCGTGAACGAACTCGCGCAGGCGATCACGCTGCAGGATGCCGGCCGGCTGGTGAAGATCCCGGGCATCGGCAAGAAGACCGCCGAGCGCCTGCTGCTCGAACTCAAGGGCAGGCTCGGCGCCGACATCGCACTGCCCGCCCACGCCTCGACCGACGCGCAGGCCGACATCCTGCAGGCGCTGGTCGCGCTCGGCTACAGCGACAAGGAAGCGGCGCTCGCGCTCAAGGCGCTGCCCAAGGACGTGGCGGTGGGCGAGGGCATCAAGCTCGCGCTGCGGGCGCTGGCGAAATAGGGCGTTTCCGCCCGCTCGTCATCAGGTGGCCCAGCCGTAGCGCACGGCGTGGAAGAAGACCGGCGCAGCGAACACCACCGAATCGAGGCGGTCGAGCATGCCGCCGTGGCCCTCGATCATGGTGCCCCAGTCCTTCACGCCGCGGTCGCGCTTGATGGCCGACATCACCAAGCCGCCGAAGAAGCCCATCGCGCAGATCATGAACGCCAGGCCCGCCGCCTGCCACGCGGTGAACGGCGTGGCCCACGCCAGCGCCGCACCGAGCGCGGTGGCGCTGGCGACGCCGCCGACGAGGCCTTCCCAGGTCTTCGACGGCGACAGCGCAGGCGCCACCTTGCGCTTGCCCAGCAGCTTGCCCCACACGTACTGCAGCACGTCGCTGCCCTGCACCACGATCACCAGGAACGCGATCAGCAGCAGGTTGCGGCCCTCGAAGCCGGCGATCGGCAGCGTGAGGAGCGCCGGCACGTGGCTGATGCAGAACACGCTGATCATCAACCCCCACTGGACCTTCGACGTGCGTTCGAGGAAGCGTTGGGTGTCGCCGCCGACGGCCGCGAGGATCGGCAGCACGAGGAAGGCATAGACCGGGATGAAGATCGAGTAGAGCCCGTACCACTCGATCCAGATCAGGAAGTACTGCACCGGCAGGGCGATAAAGAACGCGACCGCGATGGCCGCGTGGTCGCCGCGCCGCGTATAGGCCAGCGTCATGAACTCGCGCAACGCGTAGAACGAGATCAGCCAGAACAGCACGATCACGCCGCCCTTGCCGAACGCGAAGGCCAGGCCGATCACGCCCACCATCACCCACCAGGCGTTGACGCGCGAGTTCAGGTTGTCGATCACCGCGTGCGGCTGGCCGTGCGCCACGCGCCACTTCAGCAGCGCGCCGATCGCCGAGGCCAGCAGCAGCACGCCGAGGACGCCGCCGAACAGCAGCAGCGTGGTGGAGGTCGGGGAAGCGTTCGTCATGGAGGCGGTCATCAGTCTTCGGCGCGGTCGTAGTCGGGGCGCAGGTCGAGCATCGCGGCCCGGGCACGGGCGATGAACGTGGCCTTGTCCTCGCCCGGTGCGAGCACGACCGGGGCGCCGTAGCGCACCGTGCAGGCGAGCGGCAGCGGCACCAGCTTGCCCTTGGGCAGCACGCGCCGGAGGTTCTCGATCCACACCGGTACCAGCCGCACCTGCGGGCATTCGCGCGCCAGGTGGAAGAGCCCGCTCTTGAACGGCAGCAGGATCTCGTCGCCGGTATTGCGGGTGCCCTCGGGAAACATGATGAGCGAGTCGCCGGCGCCCAGGGCCTGCACCATCTGCGCCACCGGGTTCGGCGCGTCCTGCGCCGCGGCGCCGGGTGCGGGGCCGTCCCGCCGGATCATCAGCGCGTTGAAGACGTCCCGGCCGATGAAGTGGCGCAGCGCCGAGGCTTCCCAGTAGTCCTGGCCGGCGACCGGTCGCGTGCGTGCCCGCAGGTCGGGGGGCAGGGTCGCCCACAGCAGCACGAAGTCGCCGTGGCTCGTGTGGTTGGCGAAGTAGAGCGTCGTCTCGGCGCTGGGCCGCGCGGCGTCGGCCACATGCAGGGCCCGCACGCCGGTCAGCAGCCGGGCCGCCAGAACGATCAGCCGGGCGGTGCCGGCCGCCGCGATCCTGCGCAGTTCTGGATTCATCGCAAGTCCTGTGTGAGCAGTGCCAGCACGAACAGGGCGCTCTGGCAGGCGACCGCGATCGTGTGCCGCTGCATCAGCTGGCGCGCGCCGAGCACGCGGTCGTCGAGCCGGCGCGTCGTGCTGCCCGCCTGGCGCAGGCCGAGACGCTGCAGCGCGGTGTCGAGCATCGCCAGCGAGCCGATGGTGCCGCGCCCGACGTCGTCGAAGAGCCGGGCGTCGAAATGCACGCGCAGCGCCATGTAACGTTCGAAGACGCCGAGGATCGCCGTCGCGCCGAAGCCCATGCACGACAGCATCGAAAGCGAACGCGAGGTCAGCGCCAGCACGGCGACCGAGACGGTCGCGAGCGCCAGGCCCCACCAGGCGAAGGCGCTGCTCGCGCGCAGCAGGTGGGCGGTGGCGGCGCACAGGGCGCGGTCGTTGTCGTTCATGGCGTGCGTTCCTGCAAGGGTCGGTTCGATGCGGCGGCCGGAGGAAACCCCGGGTCCGTCGCCCGGTCGATGGCGGTGCGCCAGGCGGCGCGCAGCACGGTCTGCGGACGGGCACTGCGCACCCGGGCCTCGGCAGCGGCGCCGGTCGCGCCCGGCAGGCCGTGCAGTCGCAGCCAGCCGACCACCGTCGCGGCGCTGCGCGAGACGCCCAGCGCGCAGCAGACCCAGACGGCTTCGCCGGCACGGCGTTGCGCCTCGATCGCGGCGACGGCACGCCGCAGGCGACGCGGCGGCGGCACCACCAGGTCGAGCATCGGCACGCAGCGTGCGCCACCGGCCGCCGCGGCGTGGGGCACCTGGAGTTCGGCGCAAAGGCTCACCAGCCGCGGTCGCCCGGCGGCCTGCCATTGCGCCCTGGTCGGCAGCTTGCCGAGGCGCAGGCCCGGCAGCACCTCGACCGAGGCCGGCGAGCGGTGCGTCCAGGCCCAGGCGTTGGCGGCCGCGGCGCAGCGGTAGGGTCCGAAGAGCCAGCGCGCGGCCCAGCGCATCCGGCCGGA
>JAKONL010000586.1 GCA_022701965.1 Burkholderiaceae bacterium
AACGCGGTCGAGCGCGAACCGTGCAGCGCCTCGCACATCACCGTCGGGCTGCAGTGCGGCGGCTCGGACGGCTACTCGGGCGTGAGCGCGAACCCGGCGCTCGGTGCGGCGGTCGACCTGCTGGTGGCGCACGGCGGCACGGCCATCCTCAGCGAGACGCCGGAGGTCTACGGCGCCGAGCACCTGCTGACGCAGCGCGCCGTGCGCCGCGAGGTCGGCGAGAAGCTGGTGGAGCGCATCAAGTGGTGGGAGCGCTACACCGAGATCAACGAGGGCGAGATGAACAACAACCCCTCGCCCGGCAACAAGGCCGGCGGGCTCACCACCATCCTGGAGAAGTCGCTCGGCGCGGTCGCCAAGGGCGGCACCAGCAACCTCGAGGCGGTCTACGAGTACGCCGAACCCGTGACCGCGCACGGCTTCGTCTTCATGGACACGCCCGGCTACGACCCGGTCAGCGCCACCGGCCAGGTCGCGGGCGGCGCGAACCTGATCTGCTTCACGACCGGCCGCGGCTCGGCCTACGGCTGCGCGCCGGCCCCGTCGCTCAAGCTCGCGACCAACTCCGCGCTGTGGAAGCGGCAGGAGGACGACATGGACATCAACTGCGGCGAGATCGTCGACGGCACGGTGTCCATCCAGGCGATGGGGCAGCGGATCTTCGAGACCATCCTCGCGACGGCGTCGGGTGTCCAGAGCAAGAGCGAACGTCACGGCTACGGGCAGAACGAATTCGTGCCGTGGCAGGTGGGCGCGGTCATGTAGATCGCCCCCAGGCTTGCCCACTTCGTGTGGCAGCGCCTTCCCCCTTCCGGGGGCAACGCCGGCGGCCGGGCAGAGCCCGTTCCGCGGCGTTTCACGACGAGGCCGCGCTTCGCGGGCCTCTTGATTCACAGGAAATTTTCATGCCCCAGACACTTCAAGCCTCGTTCCTGCGCCAGCAGGTGGCCGCCATCCTCGTCGCCGCGGGCAGTTCCCCCGAAGAAGCCGCGCAGGTCGCCGACAACCTCGTGCTGGCCAACCTCAGCGGGCACGACTCGCACGGCGTGGGCATGGTGCCGCGCTACGTCGATGCGGTCGCCGAGGGCGGGCTCAAGCCCAACGCGTCGGTCGCGACGAACCTCGACATCGGCACGCTGCTCGCGCTCGACGGCCAGGGCGGCTACGGGCAGATCGTCGGCGTGCAGGCGATGGCGCTCGGCATCGAGCGCGCGAAAGCGCACGGCAGCTGCATCCTGTCGCTCGCGCATGCGCACCACCTCGGGCGCATCGGCCACTTCGCCGAGATGGCGACCGCGCAGGGCTTGGTGTCGATGCACTTCGTCAACGTCCTGTCGCGCCCCGTGGTGGCGCCCTGGGGCGGCGGCGACGGCCGCTTCGGCACCAACCCGTGCTGCATCGGCGTGCCGCTGGCGGGCGCCGAGCCGTTCATCCTCGACTTCGCGACGAGTCGCGTCGCACAGGGAAAGATGCGCGTCGCGCACAACAAGGGCGAGCGCATTCCGCCGGGCTACCTGATCGACGAGCAGGGCCGGCCGACCGACGATCCGGGCGTGGTCGTCGTGCCGCAGCCCAACGGCCTGTTCGGCGCGCTGATGACCTTCGGCGAGCACAAGGGCTACGGCATGGCGATCGCCTGCGAACTGCTCGGCGGCGCGCTGACCGGCGGGGGCACCTGGCATCGCCAGGCCGACACCGCGCGCTCGGTCTTCAACGGCATGCGGGCGGTGCTGATCGACCCGGAGAAGCTCGGCACGCAGGCCGGCTTCGCCCAGGAGGCCGGCGCATTCGTCGAGTGGCTGCGCCAGAGTCCGGCCGGCGAAGGCTTCGACCACGTCCAGATCGCCGGCGAACCCGAACGCGCCGCGCGCAAGGCGCGTGAGACCGAAGGCATCTGGCTGGACGACGCGACCTGGGGCGAGATCGTCGCGGCGGGTGCGAAGGTCGGCGTGGCCGTGGCGGCCTGACCTGGGGCGGCGCCCGGCGCCGGGTCCGCGGGCTCAGAGCATCAGCGCGAGGCTTTCCTCCAGGTGCTCCGACGGCGGACGCCGGAAGCCCGAACGCGCGTAGCGCTGCAGCCGGCCGACGACGAACGCCGTGAGCACCGCGGCGCGGACCTGCACGTCGAGCACGGACGGCGGCGTCTCCGGGTCCGCCGAGCCACGCAGGGCCTGGCGCAGGGTCGACTCGATGCGCTCGAAGAAATGGTTCATCCGCTGCTGCAGCCGCTCGTTCTCGTTGACCAGCGCATCGCCGACCATGACGCGGGTCATGCCGGGATTCTTCTCGGCGAACTGGACGACCAGCATGACGATGCGCGAGGCGCGCTCGCGCGGCGACAGCGCCTCGCGTTCGAGCACCTGGTTGAAGAGCGTGAAGACGCTCTGCTCGATGAAGTCGATGAGCCCCTCGAACATCTGTGCCTTGCTGGCGAAGTGCCGATAGAGCGCCGCTTCGCTGACCTCGAGCTGCGCGGCCAGCGCCGCGGTGGTCACGCGCTCCGCGCCCGGGCGCTCGAGCATGGCCGCGAGGGTCTGCAGGATCTGCACGCGCCGCTCGCCGGGCCGGGGTCGCTTGCGCGTGGTTGGTGCCTGTGCCGATGCCTGCGATGGCGGTGTCTGCGTGCGTTGCGCGATCACCTCGGCCGGCGCTTCGGGCGCCGCCATCCGGGTCGATGCATCGGAGGCCGGGCTGCGTTCGATCTCTTCGTTGGACATGGCGTCGCAAAATGTAAAAAATTGATTCTCGCATGAGGAATTTACTGGATTTCGCAGGTTTTCCTGAAAACCAAAGACCTACAGCGATGTGAACGTTCACCGAGAATGCCGACAAGTTTCTACAGATATCGACATCCGAAAGCAGCATTCATGGGCAATCGCATCCTGGTCACCGGCGGCGCCGGCTTCATCGGCAGCCACACCTGCGTGGCATTGGCGGAGGCGGGCTACGTGCCCGTGATCCTCGACAACCTCGGCAACAGCGACGTCCGCGTGCTCGACCGCCTGGCGCGCATCAGCGCCACCGGCACCGCGCCGGTCTTCATCGAAGGCGACGTGCGGGATCGCGCCCTGCTCGACCGCGTGTTCGAGGCGAACGACATCGCCGGCGTGATCCATTTCGCCGGCCTCAAGGCGGTCGGCGATTCGGTGGCCGACCCGTTGACCTACTACGACAACAACGTCAACGGCACCTTCGTGCTGGCCGCCGCGATGCAGGCGGCGAACGTCCGCACGCTGATCTTCTCGTCCTCGGCCACGGTGTACGGCGAACCCGACAGCTCGCCGATCCCCGAGGACGCGCCCTGCCGCCCCGCCAATCCGTACGGCCGTTCCAAGCGGATGGTCGAGGAAGCGCTGATCGACCTGCAGATCGCGCAGCCCGAATGGCGCATCGCGCTGCTGCGCTATTTCAACCCCGTGGGCGCGCACGAGAGCGGCCTGATCGGCGAGCACCCGCAGGGCAAGCCCAACAACCTGATGCCCTTCGTGAGCCAGGTCGCGGTCGGCCTGCGCGAGAAGCTGGCGATCCATGGCGACGACTATCCGACGCCCGACGGCACCGGCGTGCGCGACTACGTGCACGTGATGGACCTGGCCGAAGGCCACGTCGCCGCATTGCGCCACGCCGAGAAGGCGCCCGGCCTGGTCACGGTGAACCTCGGCACCGGCATCGGCGCCTCAGTGCTCGACGTCGTCAAGGCGTTCGAGCGCGCCTGCGGCAAGCCCATCGCCTACGAGGTCGGCCCGCGCCGCCCCGGCGACGTGCCCGCGTACTGGGGCGACCCGTCGCTTGCCGAATCGCTGCTCGGCTGGCGCGCCCGGCGCGACGTCGACCAGATGTGCGCCGACAGCTGGCGCTGGCAGCAGGGCAACCCGCGCGGCTACGAATGAACCGGGAGACCGCGCAGCAGGCCGGCTGCGCCAGGACACCGCGGAACCGGCTCCGCCGGACCACCGGTGTCGCCCCCGGCAGGGGGTAGGCGCTGCGACACGAAGTGCGCAAGCCTGGGGGGCGAGCCCTACCTGGCCCGGATCATGGTCCCGTACGCCTGCTCGGTCAGGATTTCCAGCAGCATCGCGTGCGGCACCCGCCCGTCGATGATGTGCACCGCGTTCACACCGCTCTTGGCCGCGTCGAGCGC
>JAKONL010000621.1 GCA_022701965.1 Burkholderiaceae bacterium
GTTCGGGGAAGTCGCGCCGCAGCGGGATCAGCACGCGGTCGATGAAGACGGCCTCGCGGTCGAACAGGTCGACCGCCGGGTCGGTGACCTCGCCGTGCACCAGGAACAGCAGGCCGTGCTTCTGCATGGCTTCGAGCGTCGGGTAGGTATTGCGCAGGTCGGTCACGCCGGCGTCGCTGTTGGTGGTGGCGCCGGCCGGGTAGAGCTTGAGCGCGCGCACGCCGGCCGCGGCCGCACGCGCGATCTCCTCGGGCGGCGTCCGGTCGGTGAGGTAGAGCGACATCACGGGGTCGAAGGTCGATCCTTCCGGCACGGCATCGAGGATGCGCGCGCGGTAGTCGAGCGCCTGCTGCGCGGTGGTCACGGGCGGGCGCAGGTTGGGCATGATCAGCGCGCGGCCGACCTGGGCCGCGGAGTGCGGCACGACGGCGCGCAGCGCCTCGCCGTCGCGCACGTGCAGGTGCCAGTCGTCGGGGCGGGTGATCGTGAGGGTGTTCAGGGTCATGGCGGGGATTGTCCCATCGGCACGCAGGGGCGCCGGACGCAAAAAAGCCCCGGCTCGCGGGGCTTCTTGGACGCGACGTCGCCGGAGGGCTCAGTGCTGCAGGATCTTGTTGAGGAATTCCTTGGTCCGCGGCTGGCGGTTCTCGGGATGGCTGAAGAACTCGTCCTTCTGGCAATCCTCCAGGATGCGGCCGCCGACGTCGATGAAGATCACGCGGCTCGCGACCTTGCGGGCGAACGCCATCTCGTGCGTGACGACCATCATGGTCATGCCTTCCTTGGCCAGCGTGACCATCACGTCGAGCACCTCGCCGACCATCTCGGGGTCGAGCGCGGAGGTCGGCTCGTCGAACAGCATCACGATCGGGTCCATCGACAGCGCGCGCGCGATCGCCACGCGCTGCTGCTGGCCGCCCGACAACTGGCCGGGGAACTTGTCCTTGTGCGCCATCAGGCCCACGCGGTCGAGCATCTTCAGGCCGCGTGTCTTGGCCTCGCTCGCGCTGCGGCCGAGCACCTTGATCTGCGCGATCGTCAGGTTCTCGGTCACCGACAGGTGCGGGAACAGCTCGAAGTGCTGGAACACCATGCCGACCTTGGAGCGAAGCTTGGGCAGGTTGGTCTTGGGGTCGTGCAGCGGGATGCCGTTGACGGTGATCTCGCCCTTCTGGAAGGGCTCGAGCGCGTTGACGGTCTTGATCAGCGTGGACTTGCCGGAGCCCGACGGGCCGCAGACCACGACCACGTCGCCCTTGGCGATGCTGACGGAGCACTCGTTGAGCACCTGGACCGGGCCGTACCACTTGGAGACGTTCTTGATTTCGATCATTTTTTCGGACATGTTTCTTCTCCGGTCAGCGAATGATGGCGATCTTCTTGTGCAGGCGCTTGACAAGGTAGGACAGCGCGTAGCACATGATGAAATAGACGACCGCGGCCAGCAGGTACGCCTCGATCGGGCGTCCGTAGTTCTTGCCCGCGGTCTCGAAGCCCTTGAGCATGTCGTAGGCGCCGATGGCGTAGACGAGCGAGGTGTCCTGGAACAGGATGATGGTCTGCGTGAGCAGCACTGGCAGCATGTTGCGGAACGCCTGCGGCAGCACGACCAGCTTCATGTTCTGGCCGTAGGTCATGCCGACCGCCTGGCCCGCGTTGACCTGGCCGCGCGGAATCGACTGGATGCCCGCGCGCATGATCTCGCTGAAGTAGGCCGCCTCGAAGGCGATGAAAGTGATCACCGCCGACACCTCCGCGCCGATCGGCCGGCCGATGGCGAAGGGCGCGAGCAGGAACACCCACAGGATCACCATCACGAGCGGGATGCTGCGCATGCCGTTGACGTAGATGGCGGCCGGCATGTCGAGCCATTTCTTGCCCGACAGGCGCATCAGCGCCAGCACGGTGCCCAGCAGCACGCCGCCGATGGTGGCGACCACCGTCAGCGCGATGCTGAAGTAGAAGCCGCGCAACACGAAGTTGCTGATGACCTGCCAGTTGTAGAAGGAGAAGTCGAGACTCATCATGTCAGTGTCCTCCGCCGCTGGCCGAGACGATGAAGCCAGGCACGCGCGTCTTCTTCTCGATGAAGGCCATGATGCGGTTGATCGCCAGCGCGGAAACCACGTAGAGCGCGGTCACGGCGAGGTAGACCTCGATGCCGCGCGAGGTCTCTTCCTGCGCCTGCATGGCGAACATCGTGAGCTCCGACACCGAGACGGCGAAGGCGACCGACGAGTTCTTGAAGATGTTCATCGTCTCGCTGGTGAGCGGCGGAATGATGATGCGGTAGGCCATCGGCAGGATCACGTAGCGGTAGTACTGGAACGTGGTGAAGCCCACGGCCATGCCCGCGTAGCGCTGGCCCTTGGGCAGCGCCTGGATGCCCGAGCGCACCTGCTCGGCGATCCGCGCCGACGTGAAGAAGCCCAGCGCGAGCACCACCAGCACGAAGCTGGGCACGCCCTTCATCACCGGGACCAGCGCCGGAATGACGTGGTACCAGAGGAAGATCTGGACCAGCAGCGGAATGTTGCGGAACAACTCGACCCAGGCATTGCCCAGCCGCGTGAGCCACGGGCTGTCCGGGAGCGTGCGGATGATGCCGACCAGCGAACCGAGCACCAGCGCCACGATCAGCGCCAGCAGCGCGACGGACACCGTCCAGCCCCAGGCCGAAAGCATCCATTCCCAGTAGGTCGGGTATTTCCCGCCAGGGTCCTGCAAGAAGACCTGCCAATCCCAGTTCGATCCCATCCGTGCTCTCCTTCGTGTCGTCGATTGTTCTTATCCGCCAACCCGATGACAAACGCCCGCCGGATGTGGCGGGCGTTCGCTTCGTTCAGACGGGTGCCGCGCGAATTACTTCTTCGCGTACTCTTCCATGGGCTTGTCGTTCGGGGTCGCCCAGGCCGCCTTGGTCGCATCCGACAGCGGCAGGCCGATCTTCACGTTGGCCGGCGGGATCGGCTGGATGAACCACTTGTCCCACAGCTTGGCGAGGTCGCCGTTCTTGATCTGGTTCTTGATGCTGTCGTCGACCGCCTTCTTGAAGGCCGGGTCGTCCTTGCGGATCATGATGGCGATCGGCTCGACGCTCAGCACCTCGCCGACGATCTTGTAGTCGGCGGGCGACTTCGACTTGGCGATGTTCGACGCCAGGATCGAGCCGTCCATCACGAACGCGTCGGCACGGCCGGACTCGAGCAGCAGGAAGCTGTCCGAGTGGTCCTTGCCGTAGAGCTCCTTGAAGTCGAGGCCGGTGGCGCGCTCGTTCTTGCGCAACGTCTGCACCGACGTGGTGCCGGTGGTCGTGGCGATGGTCTTGCCGGCCAGGTCCTTGATGCCGGTGATGCCCGAACTGGCCTTGACCGCGATGCGCACTTCCTCGACATACGTGGTCACGGCGAAGGACACGTCCTTGGCGCGCGTGGCGTTGTTGGTGGTCGAACCGCACTCGAGGTCGACGGTGCCGTTCTGCACCAGCGGCACGCGGTTCTGCGAGGTCACCGGCTGGTACTTGGTCTCGA
>JAKONL010000623.1 GCA_022701965.1 Burkholderiaceae bacterium
AGGCCTCGGTGTCGGCCGTGCCGGTCATGCCGGCGAGCTTGTTGTAGAGGCGGAAGTAGTTCTGGAAGGTGATCGAGGCCAGCGTCTGGTTCTCGGCCTGGATCTCCACGCCTTCCTTGGCCTCCACCGCCTGGTGCAGGCCGTCGCTCCAGCGTCGCCCGCTCATCAGGCGGCCGGTGAACTCGTCGACGATCACGACCTCGCCCTGCTGCACCACGTAGTGCTGGTCGCGGTGGTAGAGATGGCGCGCGCGCAGGGCCGCGTTGAGGTGGTGCATCAGCGTGATATTGGCCGGGTCGTAGAGCGAAGCGCCCTCGGGCAGCAGGCCGACCTCGCCGAGCACGCGCTCGGCCTTCTCGTGGCCTTCCTCGGTCAGGAAGACCTGGTGGGTCTTCTCGTCGACCGTGAAGTCGCCCGGCTTGGTGACGCCCTCGCCGGTGCGCGGGTCAGCCTCGCCCTCCTGCTTGACCAGCATCGGCACGACCTGGTTGATCGCCAGGTACATCTCGGTGTGGTCCTCGGCCTGCCCGCTGATGATCAGCGGGGTGCGCGCCTCGTCGATCAGGATCGAGTCCACCTCGTCGACGATCGCGTAGTTGAGCTTGCGCTGCACGCGGTCCCGCGACTCGTAGACCATGTTGTCGCGCAGGTAGTCGAAGCCGTACTCGTTGTTGGTGCCGTAGGTGATGTCGCTGGCATAGGCCTGCTGCTTTTCCTCGCGCGGCATGTTGGGCAGGTTGATGCCCACCGACAGGCCCAGGAAGTTGTAGAGCCGGCCCATCCACCGGGCATCGCGGCTGGCGAGGTAGTCGTTGACGGTGACGACATGCACGCCGTTGCCCGTGAGCGCGTTCAGGTAGACCGGCAGCGTGGCCGTCAGCGTCTTGCCCTCGCCGGTGCGCATCTCGGAGATCTTGCCGTTGTGCAGCGCCATGCCGCCGAGCAGCTGGACGTCGAAATGCCGCATCTTCATCGCGCGCTTGGAACCTTCGCGCACCGTCGCGAAGGCCTCGGGCAGCAGGTCGTCGAGCGACTCGCCCTTGGCGATGCGGGCCTTGAACTCCTGGGTCTTGGCACGCAGCGCATCGTCGTCGAGCTTCTCGAACTGCGGCTCCAGCGCATTGACGCGCTCGACGGTCTTGCGGTACTGCTTCAGGAGCCGGTCGTTGCGGCTGCCGAATATTTGGGTCAGGAAATTGGTTGCCATGTGTGTGGCTCGCCGGATGTCCGACACGGCGGACGCTGCGAGCAAAATCCCTAAGATGCGGTGAAGGCCGCTGCAGAAGCAGTTTGGCGCACTTTGCAAAAAAGCAAGCGTGGCGCGCCGGCACCGAGTGCCGACGAGCCGGGCATTTTAGCCTGTGACCCCGAGCCCTCCATTCCAGTGAACCGACGCCTCCAATCCCTCACCCTGCAGCAAGCCGCCGACGGATCGCCCACGCTCGCCGGGCTGCTGGCACGCGCACGGGACGCCAGCGAACGCCTCGCGGCGATCGAGGAACTGATCCCCGCCGAACTGCGCCGCGCGGTGCGGCCCGGGCCGGCCGAGGGCGACGTCTGGTGCCTCCTGGTGCAGGGCAGCGCCGCCGCCGCCAAGCTGCGCCAGCTCACGCCGCGCCTGGTGACCCGGCTCAAGTCCAGGGGCTGGGACGTCGCCACCATCCGGCTGAAGGTGCAGACGCGGCAATGACGCGGGAGCAGTGACGCGGCAAGCGACCCTGCGCGCATGCCGCTAGCGCGCGAGCAAGGCGCGCAACAGCGCCGCCGATTCCAGCGGCTTCTCCAGCGTCGGCAGGTGCCCGCACTGCGCGAGCGATTCGAAGCGCGCGTTCGGCAGCGCGTCGGCCATCGCCCGCCCGACCGCCATGGGCGCCAGCGCGTCGTCCTCGCCCCAGAGCACCAGCGCCGGCATGCCGAGCGTGCCGAGTCGCGCGACCACGTCGGTGCGCGATCCCACCGCCCGGGCCTGGGCGGCCCCGGCGGCGGCGCCGACGCGCCCGGCCATCGCCCTGAACGTCGCCGCGGCCACCGTCGCGTCCTTCCGGACCACGAGGCCGGCGAGCAGGTCGATCACCGCGTCGGGCGCGCTTTCGAGGCCGCCGGCCAGGTCCGGGCCGCCCGCCTTCGGTGCCGCCGGATCGCAGCCCATCAGGCAGATCGCCGAGACCCGCTCCGGTGCGGCCAGCGCCACGCGCAGCGCCAGGTTGCCGCCGTAGGAGGTACCCACCAGCACGAAGCGCTCCGGCGCGCGGGCGAGGATGTCGGCCGCGCTGGCTTCGAGCGTCGGCTGGGGCGACATCAGCACCTGCGCATCGACGGCGCTGCCGAGTTCGGCGATCACCTCGCGGTACATCGCCTCGTCGCACAGGAGCGCGGGAATGAAAACGACGGGCTGGGCTTGGACGGGCATGTTCATTTTTCAAGGTGAGTTGTGGGGTCTGCGCCTACGTGGTGCGCGCGCGACGCGCGGCTATTCTGCTTTTCGACCCAACCCCCCAGGACGCCCATGGACGAAACCACCCGCTTCGAACTCTTCTCGTACTGGCGCACTTCGGCGACCTACCGCGTGCGCGTCGCCTTCAACCTCAAGGGCGTGGCCGTGCAGGAGCGCAACGTCGACATCGACGCCGGCGAACAGCGCAGCCCCGAATTCCTGAAGATCAACCCGATGGCGGCGATCCCGGCGCTCATCGACCATGGCGACGGACAGAGCGCCGCCCCGCTGACGCAGTCGCTCGCGATCCTCGAGTTCATCGAGGAGACCATCCCCACACCCGCCCTGCTTCCGGCCGATCCGCACGGCCGCGCCCGCGTGCGGTCGCTGGCGCAGATGGCGGCCGTCGACGCCCATCCGCTGATCACCCCGCGCGTGAAGAAGTACCTGACGACCGAAGGCCGGTTCGACGACGCGGCATGGCGCGCGTGGCAGGTCCAGTGGTTCGGCACCGGCCTGCGGGCGATCGAGCAGCGGCTGGCCAACGAGCCCGAGACGGGCCGGTTCTGCCACGGCGACACGCCGACCGTGGCCGACATCTGCCTGGCCAGCATCCTCGCCGTGATGCGCGTCTTCAAGATCGAGATCGACGGCATTCCGACCGTGACGCGGATCGTGGAGGCCTGCGAGGCACTCGACGCCTTCGCCAAGGCCGACCCCCGGCGCCAGGCCGGCGCGCCGCAGGCGACCTGAACCGGTCCTCGTCCCCACCATCCCAACCATCTGAAAGGAGAAAACAACCATGCCGACCATCACCGTTGCCGCCGAGGGCAGACAGGCCGTCGATCTTCACTACCAGGACCACGGAAGCGGCAAGCCCGTCGTGCTGATCCACGGCTGGCCCCTGAGCGCCCGGTCCTGGGAGGCGCAGGTACCCGCGCTGGTCGAGGCCGGCCACCGCGTGATCGCCTACGACCGCCGTGGTTTCGGCGAGTCGTCGCAGCCGTGGTCGGGCTACGACTACGACACGCTGGCCTCGGACCTGGACGGCCTCCTCACGCAGCTCGACCTGCACGATGCCACGCTGGTCGGCTTCTCCATGGGCGGCGGCGAAGTGGCCCGCACCATTGCCACCTACGGCACCGCTCGCGTGAGCAAGGCGGTCTTCGCCGGTGCCGTACCGCCCTACCTCTACGAGAGCGACGACAACCCCGACGGCGGCCTCGACGACGCGACGATCGCGCAGTTCGAGAACGGCGTGAAGACCGATCGCCTGGCCTTCCTCGAGGATTTCTCCCGCAACTTCTTCTCCGTCGACGGCAAGCTGCAGGTCAGCGAGGCACAGCGCGCCCATGCGGTGCAGATCGCCGCCTTCGCCTCGCCCAAGGGCACGCTCGACTGCATCGGGGCTTTCGCCCGCACCGACTTCCGCGCCGACCTGAAGAAGATCGACATTCCGACGCTCGTGATCCACGGCGGCGCCGACGCCATCGTGCCGCTGGAGGTCAGCGGTGCGCGCACGCATGCGGCGATTCCCGGCAGCGTGCTGAAGGTGATCGAGGGTGCGCCGCACGGCTTCAACCTGTCGCATGCGGCCGAATTCAACGAGAGCCTGCTGGCGTTCCTCGCGTCCTGAGCGACGAGGACAGCGGGACACGACATCATGAACATCGAAAGTTTCGAGACATTCAGGGCCGAGGCGCTGGCCGCCGGATTCGACGAGGCGATGGTGCGCGAATGGGCGCCCCACGAGATCGTCCCCATGCACACGCATCCGTTCGACGCCAATGCGGTCGTCACCGCGGGCGAAATGTGGCTGACCTACCGGGGCGACACGCGTCACCTCACGCGCGGCGCCACCTTCGACCTGCCGAACGGAACGCCGCATTCGGAGCGTTACGGGCCCGAGGGCGCCGTGTACTGGGTCGCGCGGCGCAACCGCTGACCCGCAGTGGACTTCGTTCGCATGCCGGCTTCGTCGACGCCCTCCACGGAAGCGGCTCCCGACGGGTTGGCGGCCCTCGCCGACCGCGCTCACCGGCTCAATCACGATCTGCGCACGCCGATCGGAACGATGGCGACCGCGCTCGACCTCCTGCGCGACGGCAGGGTCGCGTTCGGCGGGGACGACCTGGAGACCCTCGACGTGCTGCAGCGCCAGGTGGACAAGCTCACCTCGCTGGCCGAAGTGCTCCGCGATTTCGCCGTCGATCTGGACCAGCGGGCCAGGAACCCGCCGCATCCGGATTGACGAGACGATGCCGAAGACGGCTGCCGGAGGCCCGGAGCCGTCCGCCTCGCACCCTCAGGCCACGGTTTCGTCGTTTCGCCTCAGGTCCGCCGCCGCTTCCTCGCTCATGCCGAGTTCGGCACCGGTCAGCGGCTCGATCAGCGGGTTGGACTGCGTGCGGATCGACATCTGCGTCAGTACCTCGATCTCGGCCTCGGTGGCCTGCATGGTCGCGAGCCCTGAACCGCCGTCCACCGCGACGGCTTCGTCGGCCTGCATGACGGTCCAGTTGGCGCCCTGGTTCCACGAACCGCCCGTGTCGCCCTCGCCGGTCGACATGTTGAAGTAGACGCTGGTGAAGCGCGGATCGCCCTGAAGCTTGCCCGACGGGAAGTTCGGCTCGATCGAATACAGCGCCTTCTCGAACGACTTCTGGTGCGCGATCTCGCGCGTCATCAGGAAGCCCAGCGCGTCCTTCACGCCCGGGTCGTCGGTCACGTTGATGAGGCGCTCGTAGACGATCTTGGCGCGCGACTCGGCCGCGATGTTGGAGCGCAGGTCGGCCGTGGGCTCGCCGATGCTGTCGATGTAGGCCGCGGTCCACGGCACGCCGGCCGAATTGACCAGCGCGGGGCCGCCGCCGTAGAGCACCTGCGTGACGTGGCTGTCGTTGCCCGCGCCGGTGAGCGAGCGGTAGAGGTCGGCTTCCTTCTCGACGCCTTCGGCGAGCCGGCCCTTGCCGCCCTTGTTGAGCATGGCGACGATGGTGCCGATCACCTCCAGGTGGCTCAGCTCCTCGGTCGCGATGTCGTAGAGCATGTCCTTGCGGCCCGCGTCGTCCTCGCCGACGGCCTGGGTGAAGTAGCGCATCGCCGCGGCCAGCTCGCCTTGCGGGCCGCCGAACTGCTCGAGCAGGAGGTTGGCGAGACCCGGGTTGCTGCCGCCCACACGCACCGTGTACTGCAGGCGCTTGTTATGTGAAAACATTCGATTTCCTTGGGGGTTTGGATTCCATACGTGACGACCGGAAGTCGCTCCCCGTCACGGCAATGCACATGCCGCGAAGCCGTGCGCGGCCGCCGCCCGCGACCCGGCCGGCCGCGGCCGGCACGCCGATTGCCCGTCAATTCCCTTTGCTCCAAGGAGACACCGATGCTGGCAATGGAATACCGCGG
>JAKONL010000051.1 GCA_022701965.1 Burkholderiaceae bacterium
GACGGCTGGTAGGGCAGCGACGCGTAGACCGCCGGGCTGATCGTCAGGGGCGGCGACGCCATCAGCAGCGTGTGTCCGTCCGGCGCGGCGCGCGCCACCTCGGCGGCGCCGATGTTGCCACCTGCGCCCGGGCGGTTGTCGACTACCACCGGCTGGCCCAGTGCCTGCCCCAGATGCGGTGCGACGAGGCGCGCCATGGTGTCGATCAGTCCGCCCGGCGGGAACGGCACGACCAGACGCAACGGCCGGGTCGGCCAGGGCGCGGGGACTTGAGCCAGCGCCATGCCGGAATACGGCGAAACGGCTGCGGCGGCGAGGGCGAGCAGGAAATTGCGACGGGTCATGACGGGAGGAAGAACGAAGCGACTCGGGATAAACACATATGGTCATCATATGAATTTGGCTGTGATCTCTGGCTGGGGGAAACCCGGCTTCGCGTCGAGCTCCCCGTCGGATCGGGAATGCCCCCAGAGCGTCAGCGCTTGATCAGCGGGCGCGCGAGGGCTTCGCCTTCCTGCGCCCAGAACGCCGGGTCGGCCTGCTCGATGCGGCGGATCGCGTTGTCCATGTGGCCGCTGGCGGCGAGGCGGGCGGCTGTGGCGTCCCCCATTTCGATCGCCGAGACGATGCGGTCGTGCTCGTCGGCGACCTGGGCCGCGAAGTCGAGCCGCCGCGCCTCGTTGGCGCGGGTCACGCGCGTGGCGCCGGTCAGGAACTGCCCGAGGTACTGCAGCGTCTCGAGCAGGAACGGATTGCGCGCCGCCTCGGCGATCGCCCGGTGGAAGGCGACGTCCTCGGCCACGCCGTCGCCGCCGCCGCGCACCGCGTCGGCCAGCTTCCCGATCGACGCGACGATGCGCGCCATGTCGCCCGGCTGCCGGCGCTGCGCCGCGAGCCCGGCGACCTCGGTCTCCAGGGCGCGTCGCACCTCGACGATCTGGACGACCGCGGCCCGCGAACCCGCATGGCGCGCATCGAAGCTCAGCGGCGCGAACCCGGCGTCGCGCACGTACATGCCGCTGCCCTGGCGCGAGTCGATCAGGCCCCGCGACTTCAGCTGCGACACGGCCTCCCGGACCACCGTGCGACTGACCGCGAACTGCTCGGTCATCGCCACCTCGGTCGGCAGCTTGGTGCCGGGCGCGAGGCGTCCGGCGCGGATCTCTGTCTCGAGCGCGTCGGCCATGCGGTCGGAGAGTCGCGCACCGGGTGTCAGGGTCTGGAAAACAGGAGTCATGCCGTGCGCGGAGTCATCGGACGACTCTATCGCATGGCCATCCCGTTTCAGGCCGTTTGCACCTCGCGCTGCGCGCGGTGGCTCACGCCCATGCGGCAGGCCAGATCCAGCGCGCTGGCCATGGCGGTGGATTGCGCCACGCCCTGGCCGACGATGTCGTAGGCCGTGCCGTGGGCCGGCGTGGTCACCGGGATCGGCAGTCCGCCCTGCACCGTGACGCCGATGTCGAAGCCCAGCAGCTTGGTCGCGATCTGTCCCTGGTCGTGGTACATGGTCACGATGCCGTCGAGCGCGCCCTTGCGCGCGCGCAGGAAGATGGTGTCGGCCGGGTAGGGGCCTTCGGCGTCGAAACCCTCGGCGGCGGCCATGCGGATGCCCGGCTCGATGATGTCGGCCTCCTCGCTGCCGTAGTTGCCGTTGTCGCCATTGTGCGGATTGAGGCCGCACACGCCGATGCGCGGCGAGTCCACGCCGGCCGCGCGCAAGGCGATGGTGAGCATGCCGATGGCGCCGGCCACGCCGGCCGGCGTCAGCAGGCCCGCCACCTCGCGCAGCGCGACGTGCGAGGTCACGCGTCCCGTCCAGAGGTTGCCGAGCACGTTGAATTCGCCGCAGGTGCCGGTGTGCGACAGCTCCTGCGCGAACCAGCGCATCTCGTCCTCCTGGTGCATGCCGCCCAGGCGCATCGCGCCCTTGTTGAGCGGCGCGAAGCACAGCGCGTCGGCCTCGCCGTCCTGGACCATGCGCGTGCCCAGGCGCAGGGCGTCGAGGATGAAACGGCCGTTGTCCGCGCCGACCCGCGACGGCTCGAAGCGGCCTTCCAGGCCCGGCCAGTCGACGATGTGCAGGTTCGATCCTTCCTGCGGCACCGCGACGCCGGCAGCGCGCGCTCCGGCCTCGAGCGCGGCGCGGTTGGCGATCAGGAAGATCTCGGCCTTGCCGGCGGTGGCCGGGTCGGCGAGCACGCGGGCGAGGATCTCGGGGCCGATGCCGGCCGGGTCGCCGATGGTCAGTGCGATGCGTGGGAGCATGGTGTCAGTCCAGTCTGATGTTGCGTTCTTTGAGGATGGCGGCAAAGCGCGTGTCTTCGGCCGCCTGCATGGCGATGAACTGCTCGCGTGTGAGGGTCGAGGGTTCGCCGGCCAGGCCCTTGAGCCTGGCCTGCACCTCGGGCAGCTGCAGCGCGGTGTTGAAGTCGCGCGTGAGCCGTTCCATCACCGCCGTCGGCGTGCCGGTGGGGGCGTACATCGCATACCAGGTGCTCATCTCGGCGTTGCGCACGCCCAGCTCCTCGAGCGTCGGCACGTCGGGCAGCTCGGCCGAACGCTTCGGGGTGGTCACGGCGAGCGGGCGGAATTTGCCGGCCCTGATCAGCGCCATCGCCGAGGAGGTGGTGTCCAGCATGATCTCCACCTGTCCGGCCAGGATGTCCTGGTGCGCCTGCGAGCTGCCCTTGTAGGGGATGTGCGTCATCTGCGTGCCGGTGGCCGCCATGAAGACCTCGCCGGCCACGTGCTGCGAGCTCCCCACGCCCGACGAGGCGTAGCGGACCGCGTCCGGCTTGGCCTTGATCTGCGCCAGCAGGTCCTTGAAGTCGCGCACCGGATTCGTCGCGCTCACCAGCAGCACGTGCGGCACGACCACCACCATGCCGATCGGCGTGAGCTGCTTGAGCGGATCGAAGCTGAGCTTGAGCAGGTGCGGCGCGATGACCTGGCCCGAGTTGGTCGCCATCAGCAGCGTGTAGCCGTCGGGCGCCGCCTTGGCCGTGAGGTCGGCGGCGATGGTGTTGGCCGCGCCGGGCCTGTTGTCGACGATCACCGGCTGGCCGAGCGGCCCGCCCATCTTGTCGGCGAACAGCCGTGCGATCACGTCGGTGCCGCCGCCCGCCGATGCGCCGACGTTGATGCGCACCGGCTTGTTGGGGAAGGGCGCCTGCGCATGGCTGACGAGGGATGCCGCGAGGATCGCCGCGAAGGCGAACGGCCGCAGCAGGGGCACGAGCAGTGCTCTGGATTTCATCGGGCTTGTCTCCGCTTGTTGTGCCCGGACTGTGCGCGAAGGCGCCGCGGGGCGCCATCGCCGATTGCTTCAATCAGGTTTCGCGGTTCGCGAATCCTCGGTCGCGTCGAAGTCGGCCAGCACCTCGATCACGGCCCTGGCGGCCGACGACAGTGCCGCTGCCGGCTGATGGCACAGCACGAAGCGGCGTGCGGCCCAGTCCTCGTCGATGGCGACGCGCCGGAAGCGCCGGTTGCCGTAGAACGAACGCGCCACCCGCTCGGGCATCAACCCGATACCGATGCCCTGCTCGACCATCGCCATCATGCTGGCGAAGCTGCTGACGCGGATGCGCATGCGGATGCCGCGCTGGGCGTCGGCCGCGACGCGCTCGAGCGTGCTCGCGATGGCCGAGCCTTCGCTCAAGCCGATCAGGTCGCAGTCGAGGAAATCGGTTGCCTGCGCGCTGGCGCGGCCGGCCAGCGCATGCGCCGCCGGCACGACCAG
>JAKONL010000057.1 GCA_022701965.1 Burkholderiaceae bacterium
CCGCCGCCGCCTCGACCGCCGCGTCGACCTGCTCCTCGCTGGTCACGTCGACCGCGACGCCGATCGCCTCGGCGCCCGACGCCTTCAGTTCGGCCGCCGTCGCATCGGCGGCTTCCCTGTTCAGGTCGGCGATGACGATCTTCGCGCCCTCCTTCGCGAAGAGGACGGCGATTTCCTTGCCGATGCCGCTGGCCGAGCCGGTGATGAATGCGACCTTGTCCTTGAGTTGCATGATGTGCCTTGTGGTTGTCGATGGATGAAAGATGTTCAGCTCGCGTCCTGCCGCGTCCGTTTCGATTTCGCCAGGATCTGCAGCGGATGGCGCACGCGGCGCGCGTTGGGTTCGGTCAGGTCGAAGGTCGTCACGCCGTTGACCTGCGAGGCCTCGCGCAGCAGCTCCGGATGGTCGAGCGTGTTGCGGATGTCGCGCAGGCCGCTGTCCCAGTGCTCCTCCACGGATGCGCGCGAGAACTCGTAGTCCTTCGATTCGAGCTCGTAGGACTTGTTGCGGTAGATCAGGTGCACGATCTCGATCGGCTCGTGCGTGAGCTGCGCCCGCACCGCGGCGACGCTCGCGTCCTCGCGCAGCCGGGGCGGCAGTTTCTCGATCAGGTCGGCGATGGCCTGCTGCAGGTTCAGGTTCGACGCCAGCGCATCGGTGTTCATCCGCGTGCGGCTCGAATAGGTGATGTCCTTCTGGCGCTCCAGCGCCTCGGACAGCGTGCGGGGCATCGCGCCCTTGGCGCTGAACAGGTCCACCTGCAGCACCAGCAGCGCCTGGTCGCGCGGATGCACGTCGAGCACGTACTGCAGCGGCGTGTTCGACACGATGCCGCCGTCCCAGTAGTCCTCGCCCTCGATGTGCACGGGCGCGAAGCCCGGCGGCAGCGCACCGCTGGCCATGATGTGCTCCGGACCGATGCGGTGCGTCGCGTTGTCGAAGTAGACCGAGTTGCCGGTGCGCACGTTGACCGCGCCGACGCTCAGCCGCATCTCGCGGTGGTTGATGCGGTCGAAATCCACCAGCCGCTCGAGCGTCGTGCGCAGCGGCGTGGTGTCGTAGTAGCTGAGCACCGGCGCGGCACCGCCGAGCAGGAGCGTCGGATTGCGGCGCGGCTCGAAGAAACCGGGAATGCCGAAGAGCGCCGCGGCACCGGCGCTCCACTGGTTGAGCCATTCGCGCTTGCTCGACCACGACGGCAGCTGCTGGCCGGGCGCGGACGAGACGAGATGCCAGAACTCCTTGAGTCGCTCGACGCGCCGCTCGGGTGCATTGCCGGCGATCAGGGCAGCGTTGATGGCGCCGATCGACACGCCAGCGACCCAGTCGGGCTGCTTGCGGTGCTCCGATGCCCCGGCGTAGACGCCGGCCTGGTAGGCGCCGAGCGCGCCACCGCCCTGGAGCACCAGCGCGCGCGGCGCTTGCGTGATGTCTGCGGCGACCGCCTTCTGCTTTATGACCATGCCGGCTTTCTCCTCGTCATCCGCGAACGGCCCGCGCCGGCGGATCGTCCTGCGTCTCGCGCGTCGGGACCTGTTCCGGCGTCTCGGCCGTGCCTTCGCCCCGCAGCGACCCGTACTTGTGCGCGTAGACCCAGGTGAATTCCGCACCCAGCAGGAAGATCTGCGCCGAGTAGTAGACCCACACCAGCACCACCACCAGCGAGCCGGCCGCGCCGTAGCCCGACGCCACGCTGCTCTTGCCGATATAGAGCCCGATCAGGTGCTTGCCGACCGTGAACAGCAGCGCCGTGACGCCGGCGCCGGTCCAGACATCGCGCCACTGCACCCGGACGCGCGGCATGAGCTTGTAGATCATGGCGAAGATCACCGTGACCATCGCGAAGCTGAAGACGAAATTCACCGCCTGCGCCAGCGTGGCCCAGCCGCCGAACAACGGCGACCACCACTTGCCGAGCGCAGCGAGCGCCGCGCTCGCGACGAGCGACACCATCAGCAGGAAACCGATGCCCATCACCATGCTGAAGGACAGCAGCCGCACTCGCACCAGGCTCCAGATGCCGCTGCCGGTATCGCGTGCCGGGGCGCGCCAGATGCGGTCCATGGCGTCCTGGAGTTCGCCGAAGACGGTCGTCGCACCGACGACCACCAGCACCACGCCGACCACCGTCGCGACGATGCCTTCGGTCGGCTTGTTGACCGCCTCCAGCATGCCCTGCACGGCCAGCGCGCCCTGCGGCCCCATCAGCCCCGAGAGCTGCGCGAAGATCTCGCCCCGCGCGGCGTCCTGGCCGAACACCAGGCCCGCGACCGAGATGACGATCAGCAGGAGCGGCGCCACGGAAAACACGGTGTAGTAGGCGAGCGCCGCGCCCATGCTGGGTGCGTAGTCGTTCTTCCACGACGAGAAAGCCTGGGTGCAGAGATCGAGAAGCGGTCGGAATTGCATTCGTGGAGTTTCGCAGCGATGGAGGAACGCAACCATAATCGACCGCCATGCCACCGGCCCCCCCAACCCCAGCGGCCAAGACCGTGCCGTCCGCACCGTCGCGCCCCGCCCCGTCGTCGCCGCGCGACCTGTTCTTCTCCTTCACGCTACTGGCGCTGCAGGGCTTCGGCGGCGTCCTCGCGATCGTGCAGCGCGACCTGGTCGAGAAGAAACGCTGGCTCACGGCCGACGAATTCCTGGAGGACTGGGCCGTCGCCCAGGTGCTGCCCGGGCCGAACGTGATCAATCTCGCCGTCATGATCGGCGACCGCTACTTCGGCTTCCGTGGCGCCGCCGCCGCCTTCGCCGGCATGCTCGCGGTACCGCTCTTCGTCATCCTGGCGCTCGCCGTCCTCTACGCCCACTTCGCTGGCAATCCGCAGGTCGCCGGCGCGCTGCGGGGCATGGGCGCGGTGGCCGGAGGGCTGATCGCGGCCACGGGCATCAAGCTGATCCCGCAGCTGCGCAAGCATCCACTCGGCTTCAGGACGGCGATCGCGTTCGCGCTGGCGGTCTTCCTGGCCATCGCGGTGGCGCGCATTCCGCTCGGATGGGTACTGCTCGCGCTCGGCGGGCTGGCCTGCGTGCTGACCTGGCGCAGGATCGCTCCATGATCGTCATGCAATGGCACGACTGGCTGGCACTGCTCGCGCAGTTCATGCTGCTCTCGCTGCTGTCGGTCAGCGGCGCCATCACCGCCGTGCCCGACATGCACCGCTATCTGGTCGATCGCCACCACTGGCTCACCGACACGCAGTTCACCTCCTCCGTGGCGATCGCGCAGGCCGCGCCGGGACCCAACGTGCTCTTCGTCGGCCTGATGGGCTGGAACGTGGGCCTCAACGCCGGCGGCGGCATCGGCGCCGGATGGCATGCGTGGATGCTCGGCATCCTCGGGCTGACCATCACGATGGTCGGCATCCTCGCACCCAGCACCGCGCTCACGTGGTTCGCCACCCGATGGGCTCAGCGCAACCGCACGCGACGCAGCGTGCGGGCCTTCAAGCAGGGCATGGCGCCGGTCGTGGTGGGGCTGCTCGTGGCGACCGGATGGGTGCTCGCCGCGGGAAACACGACCGCCGACGCGCCGGCCTGGCACCTGTATCTCCTCACCCTCGCCAGCGCACTCGTCGTCTGGCGCACCCGCATCCATCTGCTCTGGCTGCTCGGCATCGGCGCCGCCGTGGGCGCGGCGGGTTTCGTCTGAACTACAAGGATCTTCCATGCAATACCGCTCGCTCGGCCGTTCCGGCCTCCAGGTCTCTCCGCTCGCCTTCGGTGGCAACGTCTTCGGCTGGACGGTGGACGAGGCCACGTCGTTCCGGCTCCTCGACGCCTGGCTGGACGCCGGCTTCAACTTCGTCGACACCGCCGACGTCTACTCCCGCTGGGCTCCCGGCCATTCGGGCGGCGAGTCGGAGACGATCATCGGCAAGTGGCTGCGTCAGAGCGGCAAGCGCAATCGCGTCGTCCTCGCCACCAAGGTCGGCAAGCCGATGGGCGAGGGCAAGTCGGGCCTGTCGGCGGCCTACGTCCGCGAGGCCGTCGACGCCTCGCTCCGGCGCCTGCAGACCGACCAC
>JAKONL010000064.1 GCA_022701965.1 Burkholderiaceae bacterium
CGAAGCGGTCGTGACGGGCAGTGCCGCGGGGCTGCATGTGGTGATCTGGATTCCGTCGTTGCGGCCTCAGCACGAGGCGCCGCTCGCGCTGCTCGCGAGGGAGCGCGGCGTCGGCGTCTATCCGATCTCTCCTCTGTTCGCCCAGGGCGGACGGCGATCGGCACCGCGACCCGCGGGGCTGGTGGTCGGTTATGCGAGCCTGGACCCGGATGAGATTCGCGAGGGGGTGCGGATCCTGGGGCGCGTGATCGGCGGGTTTGCGCCCGGAGAGCGGTCGTCCGGACCGCTGCGCTAGTCCAGCAGTTGCGCCGCGACCCTCAGCATCGCGCGTGCGCGCTCCTCCGACGCGCCCGCCTTGCGCAGGGCCACCGCGCCGGTGGCCAGCGCCATCAGGGCGGCGCTCGTGTCGGATGCGCGCCGCGCGGTGAACCCGCACTGGCGCAGCAGGGACCTCATCAGGCGGTCCACCTCGCCCAGATAGGCCCGGCCGATGCGCCGCACCTCCGCATCGGTCGGCGCCAGCTCCGTGGCGATGTTGACGAACAGACAGCCCTGCGACGGCCGCACACTGCAGCCGGCGACGGCCAGCACCGCCGTCAGGGCGCGCCGGGGCGTCGTCCCGGCCGCCGCCGCCTCGTGCATCCGCTCGACGAGTTCGCCCGTGTAGAGGGCCAGAGCCGCCCAGAGCACTTTCTGCTTGGACCCGAAGGTGGAATAGAAGCTGGAACGCGCGATGCCCATGGCCGCCAGCAGATCGTCGAGCGATGCGGCCGCGTAGCCCTTCTCCCAGAACAGGTCGGTGGCACGTCGAAGTGCGTCGTCCTCGTCGAAGATTCTGGGACGACCTGGATTTCTCTTTGCCATAAGTCGCCGAGTCTGAGGCGTCCATGCGGCGCGGTCGATGCCCGCAGCGACTGTCCCGCTCCGGCCGCGCTGCCCTCCTACAGTGGAAATCGTTTTGGACCGTATGGTTCGGAAATCCCCGATCCGGGGTCAACAGAAGGATTTCCTCCATGAACCAGCCCGCCGCCAGTTCCCCGCCCATCCGCTACACGCCGTCCGTCGAGCAGATCGATCAGGACGAGCATGAAGTCTTCGCCGACCTCGACCGGACGCTGTCGAAAGTCCGCGAGAAGACCTTCGAGGACAGCGGACACGCGCGGCGCAGCGTCCATGCCAAGGCGCACGGTGTGCTGCGCGCGCGCCTGAGCGTGCTGAGCGGCCTGCCGGAAACGCTGGCGCAGGGCCTGTTCGCGCAGCCGGGCGACTACGACGCACTCATGCGTTTCTCGACCAACCCGGGCGACGTGCTCGACGACAAGGTGTCGGTGCCGCGCGGCCTCGCGCTCAAGGTCTTCGGCGTTCCGGGCGAGCGCCTGCCCGGCTCGGAAGCCGACGTCACGCAGAACTTCGTCTTCGCCGACAGCCCCGCCTTCAGCGCGCCGAACGCGAAGAAGTTCTTGAGCAGCCTCAAGCCGCTGGCCGCGACGACCGACGTCGCGGAGGGCGCGAAGAAGGCGCTGTCGGCGACGCTGCGGGTGGCCGAGCGCGTGGTCGAGGCTTTCGGCGGCCAGAGTTCGACCCTGATCTCGATGGGCGGCCATCCGATGACCCATGTGCTCGGCGCCTCCTTCTATTCCGGCGCCGCGCTGCGCTACGGCGACTACGTCGCCAAGTTCGCGGTGGTGCCGGTGTCTTCGGATCTGGCGGCCCTGGCCGACCAGAAGGTCGATCTGGACGGCCGCCCCGACGGCCTGAGGGAGGAGGTGGTGTCGTTCGCGCGTGGCCACCGGATGGAGTGGGAGCTGCGCGTACAGCTGTGCACCGATCTCGAGAGCATGCCGGTCGAGGATGCGTCGGTGCCGTGGCCACAGGACCTGAGCCCCTACGTCACCGTGGCGCGCATCACGGCCGAGCCGCAGGCCGCCTGGAGCGATGCCATCCAGAAGGTTTCCGAGGACGGCATGTTCTTCAGTCCGTGGCGCGGTCTCGCGGCGCATCAGCCGCTGGGCAACGTGATGCGTTCGCGCAAGGCGGCCTACGAGCAGTCCGCGCGCTTCCGTGCCGAACGCAACGGCACGCCGGTGGTCGAGCCGACCGACCTGTCGGCCTTTCCGATCTGACGCAGCGAGCGCGACCCGGCGGTGCCGGATCGTCAGGCAACGGGGTCCGCCGCGCGGACCACCGCTCCCGCGCAGACAAAGTTTCCACCGCCCAGGTGATGGATCGTCTGCAGGTCCGCATTGCCGCCGTCGAACGTCCAGTGGCCGTTCTCGAAGATCCGCGGATCGGCGGCAGCGCCCACCACCTCGGCGAAGCAGGTGTCGTAGGCATCCTCGCTGTGCTTCTCGGGAATGAGCCGGCATTCGAGCCATGCCGAGCATCCCGACGCCAGGACCGGCAGGCCCAGTACCGGCGTGGTTTCGGTGGCGATGCCGAAGTGCCCGAACTTGTCCATGGTCCGTCCGCTCGTGCTGCCGACCGCGTACGTCAGGTCGACGAGTGCCGCGCCCGGCACGCAGATCGCGAACGTGCCGCTGGCCGCGATGAGCTCCCGCGTGAAGGTGGACTTGTCGATGACCACGGCGACGCGCGGCGGGGTGAATTCGACGGGCATCGACCACGCGGCCGCCATGACGTTGCGCCGCATGCCATCGGCGCTCGTGATCAGCACCGTGGGGCCGTGGTTGATCAGGCGGCTGGCGTGCGCGAGGGTGACCGGGACGAAGCGGCTGGGCATGGGCGTTGACATGGGATTCATCGATGGAAGTGGGGCTCAGCGGGAATTTATATCGCTTTCGGTCATGCGGCACGTCCTCTAGAGTCGCCCTGTCCCGAACCACGATCCCATAAGCCACCCATGACCGATTCCCGCCAGCGCATCCCGTTCCATCTCGCCTTTCCCGTCCGCGACATCGCCGAGGCGCGCTCGTTCTACGGCGATCTCCTGGGCTGCCCCGAAGGCCGCAGCGCGCCGGAGTGGGTCGACTTCGATTTCTACGGCCACCAGATCGTCGCCCATCTGGCGCCCGACGAATGCGGTCACCGGCAGAGCAGTTCCGTCGACGGCCACGACGTGCCGGTCAAGCATTTCGGCGCCATCCTTCCGATGGACGAATGGCAGGCGATGGCCGACCGGCTGGTCGCCCACAAGACGGAGTTCGTCATCGAGCCCTACATCCGCTTCAAGGGCGAGGCCGGAGAGCAGGCCACCATGTTCTTCCTCGATCCCTCGGGCAACGCGATCGAGATGAAGTCGTTCGCCGACCTCGGCTCGCTGTTCGCGAAGTAGGGCGCCGAGCGCAGCGTCAGCGCGCCGGCCCGCTGCCCGTTCGCGGCGCCGGCCGCTGCGAAGCGTCCGCCAGGCAGCGCGAGAACCGGGCGACGATCGGCGAGCGGGTCGTGCTCCGGCGCAGGAGCAGCCCGATCTCGCGGTGGAAGGTGTGCTCGCCCAGCGAGACCTTACGGACGCCGTCGGGCAGCGGCAGATGCGCCTCGACCAGGGGAACGAGCGCGACCCCCATGCCGCTCGCCGCAAGCTGGATGAGAGCGGCGATCTCGTCGAGTTCGACCGCGTCCGTCACCTCGATGCCCTGTCGCCGCAGGAAGCCTTCGACCAGCCGACCGCCGAACGACACGCGGTCGTAGCGCAGGAACGGCCGCTCCCGCAGCAACGCCCGCCAGTCCTTGCGGCCCGATCCCTGCGTGGGCGCGACGAGCACGAACGGCTCGTGCACGAGCGTCCGCCATGTCATGTCGCCGGGCATGCCGAAGGGCGGGCGGATCATCACGGCGGCGTCGATCGTTCCGGCATCGAGGTCGTCCATCAGCCGGATCGAGACGCCCGGCGCCACGTGCGCGCGAACCTGCGGAAACGTCCTGCGGAGCGTGTCGAGCGCACGCACGACCAGCGTCGACTGGGCCGATGCGATGGCGCCGATGCGCAGGACGCCCTGCGTCGACGGCGTGTCGGGCGGATCGCCCAGCCTGGCGAACGAGGCGCAGAGGAGTTCGGCCCGCTCGAGCACCGTCCGGCCGGCGTCGTTGAGCGTGGCGGACCGGCCGGTCCGGTCGAACAGCGGGAAACCCAGGTGGTCCTCGATGCGGCGGATCTGGCTGCTGACCGCCGACTGGGTCAGGCCGATGTGCCCGCCCGCGGCGGCGAACGTTCCGTGCCTGCAGACGGCGATGAAGGTCTTGAGCTCGGCGATCATCCGTCGAGCATGGCCAGGATCGATCGAAAGATCAAGAACCCAGCAGAAACCGGAATAGGTCGAGCAGCCACCCCGCTGCGCCCAGCAGCACGACCTGCAGGCCCCAGCCCCGCGTCACCGGCCATCGTCCGTCCGCGACCTTGCCGATCACCCAGAGCCCGGCGGTTCCCAGCGCCAGCAGCGTCGCGCTGGCGTGGAACGGCAGGTCGTCGGCCTGCCACAGGAAGGTCAGCAGCACGCCGGTCCACAGCAGGAACTGCAGGCCGCCCGACCATTGCTGCGCCGGCGTCGCGACCGGCTCGTACAGGCGCACCGCCTCGATCGAGAACGGCTCGTCCGGAAAGCGCGCGGCCACGTCGGCCGGCCGCCATCCCGGCGCCTTGAAGCACACGCGCAGCTTGTCGCTCCAGCGCCGCGTGTGCCAGGCGTCGCGCAGCACCGGCGCGTAGGGCCCGAGCACCGCCTGCAGCGGGCTCCAGCTGTCGAGCGGCTTGCGCGTGCCGTAGACGCACGGCTCGGTCTCTTCCTTGAAGGTCCCGAACAGGCGGTCCCAGATCACCAGCATGCCGCCGTAGTTGCGGTCGACGTAGCCGTCGTTCACCGCGTGGTGCACGCGGTGGTTCGAGGGCGACGAGAAGACGCGGTCGAACCAGCCGAGCTTGCCGACGTGCTCGGTGTGGATCCAGAACTGATAGACCAGCACCACCAGCCCGGCGACGCCGAACTGCTCCGGCGGCACGCCGACGATCGCCATCGGCAGGTAGAACGGCCAGCCGAGGAACGCCACCGTGCTCTCCTGGCGCAGCGCGGTCGAGAAATTGAAGCGCTGGCTCTGGTGGTGCACCGAATGCGCGGCCCAGAGCAGGGCGCTCTCGTGGCCCGCGCGATGCAGCCAGTAGTCGCAGAAATCGAACAGCACGATGGCGACGATCCAGCCGGCCGCGCCGTCCCAGAAGGTCGGCTGCGGCCACAGCGCGACCCGTGGATAGACCATCGCGTAGATGCCGATCTGGAACAGCTGCGTGCACACCGCCAGCCCCTGGCTGATCAGGCCTTGGCCGAGGCTCGCGATGCTGTCTTCCAGCCGGTAGGTGTTGCGCTTCCTGATCCAGCCGTAGAGGCATTCGCACGCCATCAGCAGCACGAAGACCGGGACGGCGAGGACGACGATGCGGTGCAAGGAACCGGGCCCGCTCAGTCGGCGAGCGACGCGATCAGCACGGCATTGGTGCCGCCGAAGGCGAATGAATTTGACATCGCGTGCCGGATGTCCGGCGCCGCGCGTGCCGCGCCGCGCACGAGGTCGATCGAGAACGCCGGATCGGGCGTCTCCAGGTTCGCGTTCGGCGGCAGCGCGCCGTGCGCCAGCGCCCGCATCGCGACGATGGTCTCCAGCACGCCGCCGCCGCCGATCAGGTGGCCGTGGATCGCCTTGGTCGAGCTGACCGGCACCGTGTCGCCGAAGACCGCGTGGATCGACGCCGCCTCGGCCGCATCGCCGGCGCCGGTGGCGGTGCCGTGCGCGTTGACGTAGCCGATCTCCTCGGGGCGCAGGCCGGCGTCCTTGAGCGCGGCGCGCATCGCGCGGCCCTGGCCGCCCGGGTCCGGGTTGGTCATGTGCACGCTGTCGCAGTTGGTCGCGTAGCCCGAGAGCGTCATCGACGGCACGGCGCCGCGCGCGCGGGCATGCGCTTCCGATTCGATCACCAGCGCGGCCGCGCCCTCGCCGAGCGCGAAGCCGGCGCGGTCGGCCGAGAACGGGCGGCAGGCCGTCTGCGGCGCGCCTTCGGGCGGCGGCGCAGTCACGCGCATCGAATGCCAGCTCGCGAGCGTGGCCGGCGTCAGCATCGACTCGTGGCCGCCGACGATCGCCACGTCGATCCAGCCGCCGCGGATGGCGCGCATCGCCTCGCCGATCGCCACGGCCGACGACGCGCAGGCGCAGGCGTAGGTCAGCGATGCGCCGCGGGCGCCGTAGAGCAGCGCGATCTCGGCCGCCGCGGCGTTGGGCATCGTCGTGAGCACGGTGGTGGGGCGCACGCGGCGGCTCTCCGAATAGAGGCTGCGCGTGGTGTTGTCGAAGGTGGCGGAGCCGGCCATGCCGCTGCCCCAGTAGACACCCAGGCGCTCGTTGTCGAGCGCCGGCGCATCGCCCATGCCGGACTGTGTCCAGGCGTCGCGCGCGGCGGCGATGGCCATCGCGGTGCCGCGGTCCAATGGCAGGCGCGAGGTGCTGCGCGCGCCGGTGTCGTCGAAGTCGCAGGCCGCGATGGCGAGCGCCATCGGCTCGAGCGTGCCGATCTCGAGCGACTGGGCGCGGACGGCCGAGCGGCCTTCGAACAGGGCTTCGTCGAATTCCGCCAGCGTGCGGCCGAGCGGCGTGACGAAGCCCATGCCCGCCACCGCGATGCGCGCGGCGTGCAGGGTGTTGGCGGGCGTGGGGCGCACGGCGGCGCGCACGGTGGGCGTGGCGAACGAAGCCTTCATGATGCTCTTCAGGCCGTCTGCAGCTGCATGCTGTCGATCACCTCGCACAGGCGCTGCAGCGTGATGCCGGCCTCGCGCGGGTCGAGGCGGTCCTCGGGGATGCGCAGGCGGAACGAGTCTTCCACCGCGAAGACGAATTCCATCAGCGCGAGCGAGTCGAGCCCGAGCTCGCCGAGCGCCGACTCGGGATGGATGTCGGCGCGCGACATGCGGAAATCCTTCTCGAGGATGCCGACGATGGTGTTGAAGGTGGGGGTGTTCATGAAGTCTCCTGGAGGGCCGTGAGGAAGAACGAAGGCGAGGACCGCGCCTTCAGGCGGTTTGCGCGATGGACGCGGCGAATTCGACCGTTTCGCGGACCACCTGCTGGCGGTCGTTGTCGATGGTGATCATGTGGAAGCTGTTGCCCAGCACCACCGAGCGGAAGGCGGCGCAGCCGAGCTCCTGCGCGAGGATGCCGAGGTTGGCGACGCTCGCGACCTCGTCCTCGCGCGCATGCAGCGCCAGCACGCTGGGGCAGACGACCTTCGCGAGATTGCGGCGCAGGTGGCGCAGCAGCCGGTCGTGCTCGCGCAGGTGGCTCACGCCGATGATCGAGCTGCCGGCACTCGAGATGCGGCGCGTGCGCAGCTCGCGCTCGATCCAGGCGCGCACGCGCTCGTTCTTGACGCCGTAGGGCGCGCGCTCCTTGTATTTCCAGAAGCGGCCGAGCGGCGTGTAGAGCATCACCGGCAGCAGGAAGTGCAGCTTCGGCACGGCCCAGCCGTCGAACTGCAGCGTGGTCGACATCAGCACCAGCGCGTCGACGCGCGTGCCGCAGCGCACCGCCGCGCCGAGCGCGAGCGATGCGCCGGCGGAGATGCCGATCAGCATCACGCGGTCGTGGGTCTCGCGCAACCGATCGACGCGGCGCTCGATGGTGTCGATCCACTCCTCGAAGGGCGTGGCCTCCTGCACGGCGGCCGCGGCGTCGAACGAGTAGCCTTCGATGGCCATCGGATGCACCGAGTAGCCCAGGCTGCGCAGCGACGACTCCACCGAGCGGAGTTCGTCGGGCGTGCTGCACAGCCCGTGCAGCAGCAGCACCGCCATGCGGCCGGACTCGGCATGCGCCAGGGTGGAGGGGTCGAAGAAATCGCGAGCGCTCATGACGTAGGCCTCAGGTTGGCTTCAGTTGGTTTTCCGGGGCCGGGCGCGCGTCGGGCTTGCGCCTGGGCTTGAACCATGCGACGTACAGCGCCGGCAGCACCACCAGCGTGAGCAGCGTGGCCGTGAAGAGCCCGCCGATCACCACGATGGCCAGCGGCCGCTGGGTCTCCGAGCCGATCTCGTGCGAGAGCGCCATCGGCAGCAGGCCGAGCGCGGCGAGCATGGCGGTCATGAGCACCGTGCGCAGGCGCTGCATCG
>JAKONL010000075.1 GCA_022701965.1 Burkholderiaceae bacterium
ACGAACAGCTGCCAGAGCTGCGAGGCCAGCGTCACCAGCGCCATGCCGCCGCCCACCAGCGCGAGCCCGGCGCACATCACCGCGCGCAGGCCGTAGCGCTCCATCAGTACCGCGGCGAACGGCCCCATCAGCCCGAACAGCGCGAAGCGCAGCGCGAGCGCCGAGGAGATCTCGCTGGTGCTCCAGCCGAACTCCTGGCCCAGCGGCCGCATCATCGCGCCGGGCAGGCCGAGCGCCGCCGACATCGTGAGCATGGTGAGGAAGGTGATCGCGGCAACGATCCAGCCGTAGTGGATGCCGCGGCCCTGCAGCCAGCGGGAAAGACTCCGTGCGTACATGGTGTCGTCCCGGGGTCAGGCGTCGAGCGCCGTGGCGGCGTCGTCGCCGAGCAGGTCGAGCGCGTCGTCGATCAGGGTATGCAGCGCCGCCACGCGGTCGATGCCGAGCCGGTCGTTGAGCGTCTTCTGCGCGACCTTCCAGTACTTCTGCCCTTCCGCGCGCTTGGCGATGCCTTCGGGAGTGACCTGTACCAGCCGGCTGCGCGCGTCACCACCGGCGCCCATCGCGAGCCATCCGGCGGCGATCAGCGGCTGCAGGTTGCGGCTGAGCGTGGAGGCGGTCATCTTCATCTTCGCGGCGAGGTCGACCGGCCGCAGCGGACCGAGCTTGACGACATGCGAGAGCAGCGAGTACTGGGTGGTCTTCAGGCCGCTCGCCGCCATCTCCGTGTCGTAGTGCTGGGAGACGCGGCGCATCAGCTGGCGCACCTTGAAACTCGTGCAGCCCTGGGGCTGCGCGAAGGACATGTTCGAAGTCGCGACGGCATTCATGGCATCGATTGTAGATGCAACGATTGCATATGCAACATAGCAGACGGAAAAAGGCCGGGTCGCGTCTCCGGCGAGGGAGACGGCCCGGCCCTGCTCGGTGCGGAGTCGGCCTAGAAGCGGATCGCGATGTCGCGCACCACCGGTCCGCCGGCACCGCCGATCTGCGACAGCGCCGCGTTGCCCGAGGTGTTGCCGTAGAGCGTGGCCGCGCCCGTGGTCAGCGAGATCGTGTAGAGGTTGAACGGGCCGGTCGCGACCGGGCGCAGCGCCGCGAGCACCAGGCCGTTCGCGCCGCCCGCGATGTCGATCGCGCCCTGCCCGTTGAGCGGCACGCCGAGCGCGCCGACGTTGACCAGCGTGCCGTCGTTCGGCGGCACCTGGCGCGCCAGCACGTTGGCATTGCCTTCGAGGTCGAACAGGTCGGTGGCCGTGGTACCCGCGAAGCTGTTGCTGTACGCACCGGCGACGACCGTCGCCGGCGCGGCGCGGTTGATGGCGCCGTCGGTCGTGGTGGCACCGGTGTCGACGTTGATGCGCAGGCTCTGGCCGCTGTCGCTGATCACGCGCAGGCGGTCGGCGAGCGGGTTGAAGTCGACCGTGAATCGCGTGCCGGTGAGGCCGGCGTACGGCAGCGTGGCGTCGGCCGGATCGGCCGCGAGCGTCGCCACCGCCGTGGCGGCACCGGTATCGGGCACCACGGTCAGCAGGCGCGCCTGGCTGGTGAGCGCGTAGAGGCGGCCGTTGCTCGGACGGAAGTCGATGCCGACCACCGTCTCGTTGCCCGCCAGACCGCTGATCGGCACCGAGGCCGAGACGGTGTTCGGCGCGGCCGGCGCAAAGCTCGAAAGGCGCGAGCCGTCGCCCAGCACGTACACGCGCGGCGCGGCCGGCTGCACCAGCGTCAGGCCGACGAGCGCCTCGCCCGCACCGATCGGGCCGACCAGGCGCGCACCGGCCGTGCCGGCGAGCGGCACGGTGTAGAGCTGCGTCGCGCCCGCCACGGCCAGCGCCGCGTAGCCGACGTTGGTGCGCGGATCGATGTCGAAGCCGTTGCTGGTGGTGAAGGCGACGTTCAGCGGCACCGGGTTGGCCAGCGTGCCCGCGTTGGGCGGGTCCTGCAGATAGAGCGTGCCCGCGGCGTCGAGGTCGTAGAGCTGCGTGCCGGTCGTGCCGGCGAAGGAGTTGGTGTAGGCCGAGGCGGTGATGCTGGCCCGCGCGCCGTTGATCGGGCCGTCGACCGTGGCCGCGCCGGAGCTCACGTCCACGCGCAGGTTCTGGCCGGTGTCGCTCACCAGCCGCAGGCGATCCGCGACGGGATTGAAGTCGACGCCGAAGCGGGTGCCCGCGAGCGGTGTCGACAGCGTCACCCTGAACGTCAGCGCGCCGGTCAGCGCGTCGAGCGTGAAGATGCGCCCGAGCGTGCTGACCGCGTAGATCAGCCCGTCGGCCGGGCGCGTGTCGATGCCGACGAGCGCTTCGCCGTCGAGCAGGCCGATCACGCCGCGGCTGGTCGACAGCGTCGCGGGCGCGGCGCGGTTGAAGGAGACGACGCGGCCCGAGGCCGTGACCGCCACGGTGTCGCCGAGCGTGCCGGGCGTGGCCGGCGTGTTGCCGTCGCCGTCGCCGCCGCCGCCACATGCCGCGAGGGCTGCCGCCGCGACGAGGGCCAGGGGACGGAATTTCTTGAGATGGAGCATGGTGCGAATCCTGAAATGAAGGGTTGGACGGTTTCGAAGGCCGGTGCCGCTCGTCTCTGGTGCTGCTTGTTCTGGGGCGACACGACACGACTACCCGTGCAAAAGGCGTATGGATGCACCTTCGAGATGGCCTTACGTTCTGTTTCCAATGCCGCCGGCGTCGGCGGATGCGCGGTGTAAAAGACGTGCCCGACCCTCCTGCGCCACCACCCGGCCTTGTGCTCCCGACTCTCTGATGGACAAACTGGCTGACCCGGACACCTCCTTCCTCGTTCCATGCGCGCATTGCGATGCGTTGTTCCAGGAAGGTGAGCGTTTCTGCCCGGCTTGTGGCGAAGACCAGTTGTTCTCCACCGCGACCACCGCATCGAAGGCTCTGTCGCCGGACGCCGCACGCCCGGCGACCGCCGCCCAGGGTGTGGGCTGGCTGCGGCCGCGTACCGAGGCCGCGCCGGACGACGGGGACCTCGACCACGTCGCCACGCAGCCCCTGCCCGGAGAGCGGCGGCGCAGCGGGCGGCGGTCGCCCGCGCTCGCCTGGCTCGGCGGCATCGCGGCGCTGGCGCTGCTCGCCCTGGCCGCGACGTGGGGGTGGGATCGCGGCGGTGCCGTGCCCGATGCGGACGGCCGGCAGCGTATGCAGGAGGTCGCGGTCGCGCAGGTGCGTGCCGCGCTCGAGCGTGGCGACATCGCCGGCGCCGAACGCGCGTTCGCGACGCTGGACGCGAACGGAACCGCGACGCCCGACGTGCTGGCGCTGAAACAGGACCTCGACCAGCGCGTGCTCGAACAGGCGCAGCGGCGCGACCAGCTCAGCGATGCCGCACTGCGCGCCTCGCGCTCGCTCGGCTTCGGCGAGGCCGCGACGGTCGCGCCGCCGCCGCCTTCGCCGCCACCGACACGGCCTGCGGCCGCATCGCCGAAGGACTGCAACGAGGCGCTCGCCGCGCTCTCCCTGTGCTGACCGCCGACCCCCGCGTTTTTCCATCCGAAGGAGCCGCCATGCCCATCCGACAACGGCTGATCGCCACGATGCTGGCGGCGGTGGCCACCGTGCTGTCGTTCTCGACCTCCGTACACGCCGCGCCCGACGCGCCCTACAAGATCGTGACCGCGTCGAAGACCGGCACCTATATCGAGATCGGCCGCGACCTGTCGAAGCGGGTGGCCGAGCCGGCGGGCATCGCGCTGGAGGTGCTGGAGTCGAAGGGCTCGGCCGAGAACGTGCAGCGCATGCGCTACGAACCGGGCGTGAAGTTCGCGCTGGTGCAGTCCGACGTGTACCAGGCGTTCCTCGACGAGGCCAAGGCCGGCAACGCCGAGGCCGGCGACATCATCCGGCCGCTGCGCGTGGTGATGCCGCTCTACGACGAGGAGATCTATTTCGTCGTGCGTGCGGACTCGCCGCTGAAATTCATCCACGAGCTCAAGGACCGCAGGATCGGCATCGGCCCGCTGGGCAGCGGCACGGCGCTGACGTCCCGCACGCTCTACCAGCTCATGTTCGGCGAGCCGATGCCGGTGGCCAGCCGCCAGTACCTGACCAACGAGGAGGCGCTCGCCAAGCTCACGGTCGACAAGTCCATCGACGTCGCCGTCATCGTCGCGGGGCAGCCGGCGAAGCTCTTCTCGGACATGAAGGCCGAGGCGCGCAACTACATCAAGCTGCTCAGGCTCGACGAGGCCGCGCCCGAGACCGCCCGCGCGCGCAAGACGTACTTTCCGGCGACCATCCGCGCCAGCAGCTACACGTCGTGGCTGGCGACCGACGTGCCGAGCCTGACGGTGAAGGCCTACCTCGTCACCTACGACTACGGCCTGCGCTCGACCGTCGGCGACCTCACGCGCTTCGCCGACAGCCTCTGCGCCAACTTCGACAGCCTGCAGGCGAGCGGCCATCCGAAGTGGAAGCAGGTCCGGCTCGAACTGCCCGCGCTCAACCAGGGTTGGCGCTACTCGCGTCCGATGGAGAAGCGCCTGCGGGCCTGCATCGCGGCGAGGGCGGCAGCGGCCAGAAATGTGACGCCTGCCCTCGCGCAGCCGGCCGTGCCGGCGCCCGCGAGACCACCCGCGCCGGCACGCACCTGCACCGAGCAGGAGCTGGTGCTGGGCATCTGCCGGCGCTGAGCCGGGTCCCGGCACGATCGGTGCGACGCCCCGGAATGCGGGGTTCGTCGGCATGTCATCGAGAAGGCGTCCAATCGACGGCTTTCCATGCCTGAAGATCGGCTCCCATGAATTTCCCGAAACGAACGCTCGTCGCCCTCGCCTCGCTCGCCACCGCCACGGGCGCCCTCAGCCAGTCGAGCGTCACGCTGTTCGGCGTGCTCGACACCTCGGTCGCCCACATCCGCAGCGCCGGCACGGACGTCACGGGACTTTCGAGCGGCGGGGAGTCGAGCAGCCGCTTCGGCATCCGCGGCGTCGAGGATCTGGGCGCGGGCCTGAAGGCCGGCTTCTGGCTCGAGAGCGGCATCGGCGTCGATACCGGCACCGGCAGCGGCCGCGACGACCGCCTGTCGTTCGACCGGCGCTCCACCGCGAGCCTGTCGAGCCGCAACTGGGGCGAGCTGCGCCTGGGCCGCGACAAGACGCCGGCCTACCTGAACATCGAGACCTTCGATCCGTTCGGCGACATCGGCGTGGGCGGCTACGGCGGGCAGAACCTGATCGGCGGCACCACGACCGCCGTCGGCACGCCGGAAGGAAGCAACCCGAAGCGCGCGAGCAACGGCCTCCAGTACCTGCTGCCAGACACGCTCGGCGGCGTCTACGGGCAGGTTCTCTACGCGTTCGGCGAACAAGACTCCGGCGTGCCGAACGACCGGCTGCGCGATGCCGCGGCACTGCGCGCGGGCTACAAGCGCGGCCCGGTCGACCTGGGCTTCGGCTACGGGCAGATCCGCGGCGGCACGACCGCCGCGGG
>JAKONL010000083.1 GCA_022701965.1 Burkholderiaceae bacterium
TCGCGGCATTCGATCTCGGTCGCGCCGATCGCCGGCAAGGGCAACGACATGCAGCGCGACTCCTGGTACAGCTCGATGCGCTCGGCCGACGAGCTCGCGAGCCCCGAGTCGGTGGGTCGCTATGCCGCCGAGCGTGCGCTGTCGCGGTTGAAGTCGCGCAAGATCAAGACCGTCGAATGCCCGGTGCTGTTCGAGTCGCCGCTGGCCGCCGGCCTGCTCGGCGCCCTGGTGCAGGCCACGAGCGGCGGCGCGCTCTACCGCAAGAGCACTTTCCTGCTGGATTCGCTCGGCAAGCAGGTGCTTCCGGACCACCTCGACGTCTCCGAGGATCCGCACGTCCTGCGCGGCAAGGGCAGTTCTCCGTTCGACGACGAGGGCGTGACGACGCGTGCGCGCACGATCGTCGACGGCGGAAGGCTCGAGGGCTATTTCCTGAGCACCTACTCGGCGCGCAAGCTGGGCATGAAGACCACCGGCAATGCCGGCGGCGCGCACAACATAGTGCTCAGCTCGCGTCTGACGAAGGACGGCGACGACCTCGACGAGATGCTGCGCAAGCTCGGTACCGGCCTGTTCGTGATCGAGCTCATGGGGCAGGGCGTCAACTACGTCACCGGCGACTATTCGCGCGGCGCGAGCGGTTTCTGGGTCGAGAAGGGCCGCATCGCGTTCCCGGTCGAGGAGATCACGATCGCCGGCAACCTCAAGGACATGCTGCTGGGCATCCAGGCGGTGGGCTCGGATGCGTACAACTACGGCGCCAAGACCACCGGATCGATCCTGGTCAACCGGATGAAGATCGCCGGCTCCTGAGTGGACCCGACCGAAAACGGTCGCGTCAGGCGGTACGGTCGGGCGATGCCAGGTGATCGCGCACCCGCTCGATGACCTGCCGGTACGGGAGCGCGAATCCGTCGGTGGATTCGTTTTCCGCGAGCCAGCGGAACGAGAAGACCAGACCGTCTTCCTCCGGACTGCCGCTGGCGACGTGGGTGAAGGCTTCGGGGAGTTCCCGGCCTGCTTCGACGCGCATCAGGAACAGATGCCAGTGCTGCGCGTGGCGGTGCACGTTGCCTTCGATGCCCGCCTCGCAGTCCCGATCGAGCGTGCCGAGCGGCACCAGCGGCCCGTCGAAACGGATGCCGGACTCTTCCAGCAGTTCGCGCCGCACGGCGTCTTCCGGCGACTCGCCGGGCTCGACCGTGCCCTTGGGCAACTGCATGCCGCCGTCTTCGGGATGATCGAACACCAGCAGCCGCCCGGCAGGGTCCACCAGGCAGGCGCAGGCCTTCAAGACCGGTAGCCGGCTCGCGGCGCTCATTTCAGGTGCCCGACAGCGCGGCCTTGACCGCGGCGCTGACCTGGCCCATGTCGGCCTTGCCCGCGAGCTTGGCCTTCACGGCGCCCATTACCTTGCCCATGTCGCCCGGGCCGCTGGCGCCCAGCGCGGCGACGATGGCCTTCACTTCGGCCGTGACCTCGTCGGCGTTCAGGCGCTGCGGCTGGTAGACCTCCAGCACCTTGATCTCCGCGGCCTCCTTCTCGGCCAGGTCGGTGCGGCCGCCCTGCGTGAACGCGGTGACCGAGTCCTTGCGCTGCTTGACCAGCTTGTCGACGATCGCGACCACGGCCGCGTCGTCGAGCTCGACGCGCTCGTCGACTTCCTTCTGCTTCATCGCGGCGAGCAGCAGGCGGATCGTGCCGAGGCGCTCCGAGTCCTTGGCGCGCATGGCGGTCTTCATGTCTTCGGTGATCTGGTCCTTGAGGCTCATGGCGACTCCTTTGGATTTGAATGGACGGTTCCGGAAAAAACGAAAGCCGCGGCAGGTGGACCTGGCGCGGCTCGGTGCTCGGTTGCCGGAGCCTCGCGATGCAAGGAACCGGCGGAGCGAAGCGATGTACTCAGTACAGCTTCTTCGGCAGCTGCATGCTGCGCACGCGCTTGTAGTGGCGCTTGACGGCCGCGGCCTTCTTGCGCTTGCGCTCGGCCGTCGGCTTCTCGTAGAACTCGCGGGCGCGCAGGTCGGTCAGCAGGCCGAGCTTCTCGATGGTGCGCTTGAAGCGGCGAAGGGCGACGTCGAACGGCTCGTTTTCTTTAACGCGGATGGTGGTCATTTAAAAATCGTTGAATTGAATTTGGCCGGGGGAGATCGAGGCCCCAGGCCGGGGTTCCTCAACTGAAACTTTTTGCGGCCGTTGAGGGGAGGCCAGAGTTAGCCCGCGATTATAACGCGCTCGCTGGAACCATCGACTCGGCACAGACGAACGCGCTCGCCCATGCCCACTGGAAGTTGTAGCCGCCGAGCCACCCCGTCACGTCGACGACCTCGCCGACGAAATACAGCCCCGGCTGCTTCGATTCAATCGTCCGCGACGACAGGTCGCGCGTGTCGACGCCGCCGGCCGTCACTTCGGCCTTGCGGTAACCCTCGGTCCCGTTCGGCGTGATCTGCCAGCGCGCGATGCGCTCGGCGAGCGCGGCCAGTGCGCGGTCGGCGGCCTCGTTGATCGGACGCTGCAGTGCCGCCTCGTCGCCGACCCAGGCGTCGGCCAGGCGTGCGGGCACCAGCGTCGCGAGCTCGTTGGCAACGCGCCTGCGCGAACGCGACTTGGCTTCGTCCAGGGTCGCCGCCACGTCCGTGCCGGGTGCGAAGTCGATGCCCAGCGGCATGCCCTCGCGCCAGTAGCTCGAGATCTGCAGCACCGCCGGACCGGAAAGGCCGCGGTGCGTGAAGAGCAGGTCTTCCTGGAACGCCGTGCGCTCCTTCTTCGCGCCCACGGCGATCCGGACCGGCAGCGCCAGGCCGGCGAGTTGGGCGTACGGCGCCCAGCCTTCGCCGGCGAAGGTCAGCGGCACCAGCGCCGGACGCGGCGCCACCATGCGCAGGCCGAACTGCGCCGCGAGCCGGTAGCCGAAGTCGCTCGCGCCGATCTGCGGGATCGACAGGCCGCCGGTCGCCACCACGACGTGCGCGGCCTGCACCGGTCCGCGTCCGGTGTCGATGCGGTAGCGGGCCGGTCCGGCGTCGGCGTCGAAGGCTACGTCGCGCACCTTGCAGGGCTGCCAGCGCTCGACGCGGCCCGCCGCGCATTCGGCCAGCAGCATGTCGACGATCTGCTGCGAAGGGCCGTCGCAGAACAGTTGCCCCTTGTGCTTCTCGTGATAGGCGATGCCGTGGCGTTCGACCAGTGCGACGAAGTCCTGCGCCGTGTAGCGCGACAGCGCCGAGCGGCAGAAATTCGGGTTGTCGCCGACGAAATGCTTCTGCGGCGCGCGCACGTCGATGTCGCGGTTGGTGAAGTTGCAGCGTCCGCCGCCGGAGATGCGGATCTTCTCGGCCACGCGCTCGCTGTGGTCGAGCAGCAGCACGCGAAGCCCGCGCTGGCCGGCCTGCGCGGCGCAGAAGAGCCCGGCCGCGCCGGCGCCGATCACGACGACGTCGAACCGGTGCGCCCCGGCGGGCGCGCTGTCTGGCGATGGAACGGTCAACGAATCGGCCTCTGGATGCGGAGGCGGGATTCTAGGTGCGGGTCGTACGGGTCAGGTCGAAGCGCGGGTCGCGGGCATCGGCGTCGCTGCGCTCGCCGCCGCCAGTCCGCGCAGCACGTCGCCCACCACGATGACCGACGGGCTGCCGAGCCCGGCGGAGGCGATCGCGTCGCACAGCCCGGCCAGGGTGGTCACGACATGGCGCTGGTGCGGCAGGCTCGCGTGCTGGATCACGGCCACCGGCGTCTCTCCGGGCAGGCCGTGGAGCAGTTCGCGCTGGATGTGCGCCGAGCCGGCGACGCCCATGTAGACCACCAGCGTGAGGCGGGCGTGGTGCACGGTGGCGGCCAGCGCGCGCCAGTCGGTCAGGTCGTCCTGTGCGCCGGCGCCCGTCTTGGCATGGCCCGTGACGAGAACGACGCCCTGGGCATGGTCGCGGTGCGTGAGCGGCACGCCGAGCGACGTCACGGCGGCGAGTCCGGCCGTGATGCCGTTGACCACCGCGACCTCGATGCCTTCGGCGCGCAGGTGCTCGACCTCCTCGCCGCCACGGCCGAAGATGAACGGATCGCCGCCCTTGAGCCGCACCACGGTCTCGCCTTCGCGCACGGCCGTGATCATGAGCTTCTCGATGAAGGCCTGCGGCGTGCTCTTGCAGCCGCCGCGTTTGCCGACGTAGACGATGCGCGCGCCCGGCCGCGCATGCCCCAGCACGGCTTCGTTGACCAGGTCGTCGACGAACAGCACGGTCGCCGCGGCGATGGCCTTGACGGCCTTCAGGGTCAGGAGGTCGGGGTCGCCCGGGCCGGCGCCGACCAGGGTGCAGCGTCCGTCGAACGGGAGGTGGGAGAGGGAGTTCATGCGTGGATCGCGAGTTGTCTGATGTGCGCGACCTGCACGGCGATCGCGTCGGGCACCGGCAGTTCGCCGGCGAGCACGCGGCGCGTGTAGGCGGCCGTGGTGTCGATGTCGATGGCGCCCGGCAGCCCGGGTACGTCGGCCGCGGTGCCGGGCTGCTGGGCCTGCAGCTCGGTGCGCTCGCCGCGCAGGAAACCGTCGATCTGCGCGGTGCGGCGCGGGTCGGAGACGACCTCGCCCTCGAGCCCGCGCGAGAGCAGGGCGGTCATGCCGGTGAGCGCGAAGGTCTCGGCCATCGTGCGCGCGTATTCGGGATGCGTGTAGCTCGCCACGATCACGCAGCGCCCGGCGGTCGGCTGCATCAGCTTGACCACGCTGTGCCCGGGATTGCGCAGGCCGACCACACGGCGCACGTCGAGCAGCCGCTTGAGCGCCGGATTGAGCAGTTCGGTCGG
>JAKONL010000579.1 GCA_022701965.1 Burkholderiaceae bacterium
GCGCAGGCGTGGCGCGCCCGGCGGTCAGCTTGGCCGCGGCGAGTACCGACAGCGCGGCTGTGCGGCGCAGCGTGAGCACGTCGCCGTCGAGCAGCGCGATGCGCTGGCCGTTGTCGGCACGCAGGACCACCGCTTCGGCCTGCACGCGCGGCAGGGCGAAGCGCGCGTTGTCGGGATGCACGGTGACGGTCTTGACCAGTGCGTGCGTGCCGTCGCTCGCGAGCATCGACAGCAGTCGCCCGCCGGCGGCCAGCGGCAGCACGCCGCGCGTCGGGCAGTGCACGAGGCCGTCGGTTCGCAGGGCGAGCATGCGGTCGAGCGCGCTCTGGAGGGCACGGTGCGCGATGCCGGCATCGGTCCGCGCGGCGTCCAGGTGCCGCACCGCCGCGGGGCTGTCGTCGGACTCGTTCATTCCTCGATCCAGCGCGCGACCTCGGCCAGCGGCGCGCGTGTGGTTCGAAACCCGTTGGCCGGATGCGCCGGGTCCTCGTAGCCGAAGGAGATCCCGCACAGCACCAGGCGCTCGGGCGGCAGGCCGAACCAGCGCCGCAGGAACGGCGCGCGGGCGGCGAGCGCGCCCTGCGCGATGCTGGCCACGCCGAGGCTGCGCGCGGCCAGCATGAAGTTGTTGACCCAGGCGCCGCAGTCGAGCACGCCGTAGGTGCCGAGCACGGCCTCGGTCGTGACGAGCGCGAAATGCGGCGCGCCGAAGAAGCGGAAGTTCTCCTGCGCCTGCGCCGCCGAGGCCGTCCGGTCGCCGTGCGCGATGCCGACGGCGTCGTAGAGCTGGAAGCCGCATTCGCGCCGCCGCTCGCGGAAGCGTCCCTCGTAGGCCTGCGGCGGGGGAATGTCGGGTGTCGTGTCCGCGAGGGCGTCGGGCTGCTGCAGGGCCTCGCGCAGACGCTGCGTCGCGGCCGCGCCGGTGATCGCGACCTGCCAGGGCTGCGAGTTGCACCACGACGGCGTGCGCTGCGCGAGTGCGAGGATCGCATCGACGGTATCGCGCGGCACCGGATCGGGAAGGTAGCCACGGCAGCTGAAGCGTGCGTCCAATAGCGAACGCAGGTCGGTCGGGGAATGCGGATCGGGAACGGATGCGGTCATTGGGCGCCTCGGTGAATCGCGGTCGTGCATTGTCATTGTGTGTCCGGGCCGGGGCCGTGCCGTGTCCGCGCACGGCCCGCTTCGACGACGACCCGCATTGCGCATCGAGACCTACAGCGTCGTGCCGGCGGGGCCGCGAAGTTCGTCGGTCTTTCCACCGCTTCGAGATTTCTTCCATGCGAATTTCCAGATCCCTCGCGACGCTCGGCGTCGTCGCCGCCGCTGCGCTACTGACCGCCTGCGCGCAGAACCCGACCGCCGCCACCGCGCCGACCTACGCCGCCTCCGGCAGCGCCACGCTGCAGACCGTGGCGCGCTTCGACCACCAGGTCACCGGCGTCACCGTCTCGCGCGACGGCCGCATCTTCGTCAACTTCCCGCGCTGGACCGAGGACTCGCCCGTGTCGGTCGCCGAAGTCCTCAAGGACGGCTCGATCCGCGCCTTTCCCGACGACCGCTGGAACGCCTGGCGCAACGCGCGCAAGGACGAGCTGAACCCGCGCGAGCACTGGGTCTGCGTGCAGAGCGTGGTGGCCGACCGCCAGGGCAACGTCTGGGCGCTCGACGCCGCGGCGCCCGCGCAGTCGCTTTTGGTGCCGATGGGCGCGAAGCTGGTCCGGCTCGACCTCGCGACCAACCGCGCCGCGCAGACCATCGCGTTCGACGAGACGATCGCGCCCCAGGGCAGCTACCTCAACGACATCCGCTTCAGCCCCGACGGCCGCTACGGCTACATCACCGACTCGGGCGCCCGGGGTGCTCTGGTGGTGGTCGAGCTGTCGACCGGCAAGGCGCGCCGCGTGCTCGACGGCCACCCGAGCACGCAGGTCGAGAAGGACGTGCAGCCCAAGGCCGACGGCAAGGTGCTGCGCCAGACCGACGGCCGCGGCGTCGGCTTCTCGGCCGACGGCATCGCGCTGTCGCCCGACGGCGCGACGCTGTACTGGCAGGCGATCAAGGGCAAGACGCTCTACAGCCTGCCGACCGCCGCGCTCGTCGATGCCGCCCTGACGCCGCAGCAGCTCGCCGCCCGCGTGACGCGTGTCGGCGAGAACGGCGTGGCCGACGGCCTGCTGATCGGCCGCGACGGCCGCATGTACGTGACCGCGCCCGAAGACGATGCGGTCAAGGTGCGCGACAACGTCGCCGCGCCGCTGCGCACGCTGGTGCGCGACGCCCGCCTGCGCTGGCCCGACACCATGGCCGAGGGCCCGGACGGCGCGGTCTACGTGACCAGTTCGCGCATCCAGGACATGAGCTGGTTCAACCCGGCGAGCCCGAGCGCGCTGCCGACGACGCTGTTCCGGATCGACGGGCGCTGATCTCCGGCGCAGATGCACCCATCTGCAATCGGTATCGCCGCTGCGCGTTAACCCGGTAGGGGCTGCGCGGGGGAGCGCGGACGATGGCCGCAGCGGCGCGGGCCGCGCGAACCTTCGAGACAACTCCCCAGGAAAGCGAGGCGCCGATGAGCGCGATATCCCCCACCGCCGCGATCCGCCCGCGCGGCACGGCCGATGCCACCGCGGCCGACGCGGTCTACCGCAAGGTCAGCTGGCGGCTCATCCCGCTGCTGTTCCTCTGCTACATCGTGGCCTACCTCGACCGCGTGAACGTCGGCTTCGCCAAGCTGCAGATGCAGGACGCGCTGCAGTTCAGCGAGGCGGTCTACGGACTGGGCGCGGGCATCTTCTTCATCGGCTACTTCCTCTTCGAGGTGCCGAGCAACGTGATCCTGCACAAGGTCGGCGCGCGGCGCTGGATCGCGCGGATCATGATGACCTGGGGGCTGCTGTCGGCGGGCACGATGTTCGTGAACTCGCCGACGTCGTTCTACGTGATCCGCTTCTTCCTCGGCGCAGCCGAGGCGGGCTTCTTCCCCGGGATCATCCTGTACCTCACCTACTGGTATCCGGCCGCGCGGCGCGGCAAGGCGACCTCGCTGTTCCTCGCGGCGATCCCGTTCGCCGGCATCCTGGGCGGGCCGATCTCGGGCTGGATCCTGCAGAGCATGGCGGGCGTCAACGGCTGGCAGGGCTGGCAGTGGCTGTTCCTGCTGCAGGGCCTGCCGACCGTGGCGCTCGGGCTGGTGGTCTGGCGCTACCTGGACGACCGCGTGCGCGAGGCGAAGTGGCTCACCGTCGACGAGCGCGAACTCATCGCGCGCGACATCGCGGCCGAGGCCACCGGCAAGGCCGAACCGAAGATCTGGAGCGTGCTGACCAACCCGCGCGTCTGGCTGCTGGCGCTGGTCTATTTCGCCTTCACTTCCGGCCTCTACGGCATCTCGTTCTGGCTGCCGAGCATCATCAAGGCGATCGGCGTCAAGGGCGCGCTCGACATCGGGCTGCTCAGCGCGATTCCCTGGTCATTCGGCGTGATTGCGATGTACCTGAGCGCGCGCAGCGCCGACCGCCGGCTCGAGCACCGCTGGCATTCGGCGATCGCCGCCGTCGTCGGCGCGCTCGGGCTGGTGCTCAGCGTGGCGATGCACGGCAACACGACCTGGGCGATGGTCGGCCTGACGATCGCGACGATGGGCATCATGTCGACGCTGCCGGTGTTCTGGGGCATGCCGACCGCGTTTCTCGGCGGCGCGGCGGCCGCGGCCGGCATCGCGTTCATCAACTCGTTCGGCAACCTCTCGGGCTTCGCCGCGCCCTTCATGATCGGCGTGATCAAGGACGCGACGAAGAGCACCGACGCCGGCCTCCACATGCTCGCCGGGCTGCTGGTGCTCGGCGCGGTACTGGTGCTGTGCACGCGGCCGGCCAATGCCACGAAGACGGCGGTGGCCACCCGGGAGAACGCATCGTGGAAATGACCGCTACCGATCCGCGCGCCGAAGTAGCCGCTGCCATGCCTCTGCGCCGCACCCCGCCGGCCGCGCTCGTCGCCGCGCTGCGCGAGCGCTTCGGCGAACGCTTTTCCATCGCCGAGAGCGTGCTGCTGCAGCACGGCCGCGACGAGTCGAGCTACCGGCCGCAGCCGCCCGACGCGGTGGTGTTCGTCCAGACCACCGACGAGGTCGCCTTCACGGTGCGCGCCTGCGCCGCGCTCGACGTGCCGGTGATCGCCTTCGGCGTCGGCTCGTCGATCGAGGGGCATCTGCTGGCCGTCCAGGGCGGCGTGTGCATCGACTTCTCCGGCATGAACCGGGTGATCGCGATCCGCACCGGCGACCTGACCGCGACGGTGGAGGCCGGCGTCACGCGCCACCAGCTCAACGCCGCGCTCGCGGGCACCGGCTTCTTCTTCTCGATCGATCCGGGTGCGGATGCGTCGGTCGGCGGCATGGTCGCGACCGGCGCCTCGGGCACCAACACGGTCCGCTACGGCACCATGCGCGACAACCTCGTCAACCTCACGGTGGTGACGGCCGCGGGCGAGGTGATCCGCACCGCCTCGCGTGCGAGGAAGAGTTCGGCCGGCTACAACCTCACGCAGCTTTTCTGCGGCTCCGAAGGCACGCTCGGCCTGATCACCGAGGTGACCGTGCGGATCCATCCGCATCCGGAGAAGGTCGCGGCGGCCGTGGTGCACTTCCCGACGGTGCGCGCGGCGGTCGACTGCGTCATCGAATCGATCCAGCTCGGCGTGCCACTCGCGCGCGCCGAGATGCTGGACGCGCTCACGATCCGCGCGGTCAACGCGCACAGCCGCACGGCGCTCGAGGAGCGTCCGACGCTGTTCCTCGAATTCGGCGGCAGCCAGGCCCACATCGACGAGCAGGCCGAGGTGGTGCGCGAGATCGCGGCCGGCCACGGCGGCGGCGCATTCGAATGGGCGAGCCTGCAGGAGGAGCGGTCGCGGCTCTGGACGCCGCGCCACCATGCGTACTTCGCGTCGCTGCAGCTCAAGCCCGGCAGCCGCAGCATGACGACCGACGCCTGCGTGCCGCTGTCGGCGCTGGCCGAGTGCGTGGAGGAGACGCAGCGCGACATCGCCGAGCACGGCCTGCTCGCGCCGGTCTTCGGCCATGTCGGCGACGGCAACTTCCACTGCCTGGTGCTGGTGGACCCGGACGATGCGGCCGAGGTCGCGGCGGCCGACGCCTTCAGCGACCGGCTGGTGCACCGGGCGCTGCGCTTTGGCGGCACGTCGACCGGCGAGCACGGCGTCGGGCTGCACAAGATGCAGTACCTCGAAGACGAGCACGGGGCGCACACGGTGGCGCTGATGCGCGCGTTCAAGCAGGCCTTCGATCCGCGCAACATCCTGAACCCGGGCAAGGTCGTCGCGTTCGCCGCGACCGATTGACGGCAGCCGACGCGGCGTCGCGGGCCGTGCCGGGCGGCCCACAATGCCCGGCATGGAATTGCGACAACTCAGGTACTTCCTCGCGATCGTCGATGCCCAGGGCCTGTCGCGTGCGGCCAAGCAGCTGCATGTCGCGCAGTCGGCGCTGAGCCGGCAGGTCGCCGACCTCGAGGCCGAACTCGGCGTGCCGCTGCTGGTGCGCAGCCGCACCGGCGTCGCGGTCACCGAGGCCGGCAAGGTGCTCTACGAATACGGCCAGGGCATCGCCAAGCTGGTCGGCGACGCGCGCACGGCCGTGCACTTCGCGGCCGGCTCGGTCGCCGGCTCGGTGGTGCTGGCGCTGCCGCAGAGCGTGGCCGCGATGCTCGCGCTGCCGCTGATGCGCGCG
>JAKONL010000090.1 GCA_022701965.1 Burkholderiaceae bacterium
GGGCCGAGCTCGATCACCTGACTGCAGATCTTCGCGATGAAGCGGGCGTCGCTGGTACCGCCGCTGGTCGACAGCGCGGTGTCGATGCCGGTCTCGTCGCGGATCGCCTGCTGGACGGCGACGACGAGGTCGCCCGGCCGGGTGAGGAACGGCAGGCCGCCGACGGTCCAGGCCAGCGTGCAGTCGACCCCGTGCGCGTCGAGCACCGACTTCACGCGCTGCTGCAGCGACTCGGGCGTCGACTCGGTCGAAAAGCGGAAGTTGAAGTCGATCACGGCAGCCCCCGGAATCACGTTGCTCGCGCCGGTTCCCGCATGGATGTTGCTGATCTGCCAGCTGGTCGGCTGGAAGTGCTCGTTGCCCGCGTCCCAGCCGCCGGCGGCATCGATCGCGACCAGTTCGGCCAGCGCCGGCGCGAACGCGTGCACCGGGTTCTTCGCCAGGTGCGGATAGGCGATGTGGCCCTGCACGCCGTGCACGGTGAGCTTGCCGCTCATCGTGCCTCTGCGGCCGTTCTTGATCATGTCGCCGCAGCGCTCGACCGAGGTCGGCTCGCCGACGATGCAGTAGTCGATCGCCTCGCCGCGTGCGGCCAGGGCGTTGCAGACGACCACCGTGCCGTCGATGCCCGGGCCTTCCTCGTCGCTGGTGAGCAGCAGCGCGAGCGTCAGGCGCGGATCGGGGTTCGCGGCGAGGAATTCCTCGATCGCCACGACGAAGGCGGCGACCGACGTCTTCATGTCGCAGGCGCCGCGTCCGTAGAGCCTGCCGTCGCGGTGCGTCGGCGCGAAAGGGTGGCTGGTCCATTGATCGACGGGGCCGGTCGGCACGACATCGGTATGGCCGGCGAAGACGACGGTGCGCGACGGCCTGCCGGTCTCCGCGGTAGCCTTGCGCACCGCCCAGAGGTTCGTGACCCGGAAATCGTCGGGCCCGCTCTCGATCGTCTCCAGAGCGAACCCGAGGGGGGCGAGGCGCTCGCCGACGAGCTTCTGGCAGCCCGCGTCGTCGGGCGTCACGGACGGGCGCGAGATCAGTAGCTCCGCGAGCTGCAGCGTTCGGGACATCGGAGGCGGGGGCTTTCTCAGAATTTCACGTCAAGCGTGATGTCGGTGAAGGTGGGGATGTCGTCGAGCAGGTTCTGGCGCATGTCGTCGTCGAGCAGCGTGCTCTTGGGCGCCTGCCGGTTCTGCAGCCGCCACATCAGGTTGGTCGGCGAGTCGGCGTTGGCCAGACCTTCCTCGCGGCTGACGATGTTCTCGCTGATCATGCGCGCGATGTCTTCCTCGAAGGTCTGCGACCCCTCGGCCATCGACTGCACCATTGCCTCCTTGACGGCGGTGAAGTCCGACTTCTCGATCATGTCGGCGATGAGCGCGGTGTTGAGCATGATCTCCACTGCCGGCAGGCGCGCGCCCTGCGGCGTGCGCAGCAGGCGCTGCGCCACGATGGCGCGCAGCGCGCTCGACAGGTCGCCCAGCAGCGTCGGACGGACCTCGACCGGATAGAAGCTCAGGATGCGGTTGAGCGCCCGGTAGCTGTTGTTGGCATGCAGCGTCGCGACGCACAGGTGGCCCGATTGCGCATAGGCGATCGCCGCGGTCATCGTCTCGCGGTCGCGGATCTCGCCGATCTGGATCACGTCGGGCGCCTGGCGCAACGCGTTCTTCAGTGCGATCTGCAGCGATTGCGTGTCGCTGCCGACATCGCGCTGGTTCACCATCGACTTCTTGTTGACGTAGGTGAATTCGATCGGCTCCTCGACGGTGAGGATGTGGCCGGTCGCGTTCTCGTTGCGGTAGTCGAGCATCGAGGCGAGCGTGGTCGACTTGCCGGCGCCGGTCGCACCGACCATCAGGATCAGCCCGCGCTTTTCCATGATCAGCGTCTTGAGCACGTCGGGCAGCTGGAGGTCGGAGAACGATGGAATCCTGGCTGCGATGTGCCGCACCACCACCGCATAGCTGCCGCGCTGGCGCATGGCGCTGATGCGGTAGTTGCCCGCGCCCTTGAGCTGGATCGCCATGTTGAGCTCGCCGGTGCGCTCGAGCTCCTCGATGCGCGTCGAGTGGACGACCTCGGCCAGCAGCTTGAGCGGCGCCTCGGCCGGCAACACCTGCGGATTGATCGGCACGCAGGTGCCGTTGATGCGCATGAGCGCCGGGGAGTCCGCCGAGAGGTAGATGTCGGAGCCCTTGCGGTCCGCCATCAGGCGGAGGATGCGTTCCATCATGTTCATCGACGGGCTCCGGTGTCGCGGCGGGTCAGTCGCGCAGCAGGTCGTTGAGGCTGGTGGTCGAGCGGGTCTTCGCGTCGACCTTCTTGACGATGATGGCGGCATACATGCTGTAGCGGCCGTTGTCCTTGGGCAGGCTGCCGCTGACGACCACCGAGCCGGCCGGCACTCGGCCGTAGGTGGTCTCGCCGGTCGCGCGGTCGTAGATCGGCGTGCTCTGGCCGATGTAGACGCCCATCGACAGCACCGAGTTCTCCTCGACCACCACGCCTTCGACCACTTCGGAGCGCGCGCCGATGAAGCAGTTGTCCTCGATGATGGTCGGGCCGGCCTGCAGCGGCTCCAGTACGCCGCCGATGCCCACGCCGCCCGAGAGGTGCACGTTGGCGCCGATCTGCGCGCACGAGCCCACGGTGGCCCAGGTGTCGACCATCGTGCCCTCGCCGACGTAGGCGCCGATGTTCACGTAGGACG
>JAKONL010000101.1 GCA_022701965.1 Burkholderiaceae bacterium
CGAGAAGGTCTTCGGTGGCGTCAATGGCTATGCGGCCTACGCCGCTCAGCACGTCTACAACGTCGCCATCCCCGGCTGCCCGATACCCGCCCGCGTGTTCGTCGGCCAGCGCAAGGAACCGTTTTACATCGCCGTGGGCAAGATCTTTGACCTAGTCAACCACAATCCGCTCGGTGCGGAGACCGGCGGCAACAACAACGACCTCGAAGGCAAGAACGTCAGCACGCTGGCCATGGAGCTGCCCGTCGTGTGCGTCACCGCGGGCAGCGAGCCCGTCATCGGCGTCTTCACCACCGCCAGCGTACGCCAGGGCCGCCTGATCAACGGCAAGCCGGGCACCGGCCTGGGCAAGGCCTCACTCGAGGGTGGTCCGTGGGCGCAGGTCTCGCGCCTGGGGATGCCACTGGTCAACGAGGTCATCATCGGCATCGACGACAAGGACCGCTTCAACGCCTCCAGACCGAAAGACGATGTCGCCAACTTCGCGGACTACGTGACCAACCCCGCTTTACCGGCTGTCATCCAGACGTTGTTCCCGAGCGCCAGGGCACCGACGAACTTCCCGCGTACCGACTTGTTGGCGGCTTTCCTGCAGGGCATCGCCGGACTGAATCGTCCGGCCAACGTGGTGCCGGCGGAGATGCTGCGGCTTAATACCTCGATCGCGGCCAAGGCGGCCGGTGCGCAGAATCCGCTGGGCGTGGCTGGTGGCGACAATGCCGGTTTCCCCAACGGCCGGCGTCCGGCCGACGACGTGGTCGATCTCTCGCTGCGCGTGAGCATGGGCGCGCTGTGCGTGCTGACCGGCGCGACCGACGCGCTGCAGGTGGGTTGCAAGCCCGCCGACGCACCGGCCGGCGGACTGGCGCTGACCGACGGCGTGCGCAAGACGGCGGCCAACTACGGCACCACCTTCCCCTACCTGACGACGCCGCTGACGGGGAACTCCAACCCGGTAGCCGCCGCCGGCACGACCTATCCGTGAGCCCACGCCGAACCCGAAGGATCACACCATGACCGAACGACTGAGAACAATGCGGGTGGCGTCAGCCGTGGCCCTCGCGGCCGGTGTCCTGATGCTGGCCGGCTGCGGCGGTGGGGGCGGCAGCGACGGCGGCCCTACCAACATCGGCGACAGCGGCGGCAGCGGCGGCAGCGGTGGCACGAGCGGTGGCACGCTTCCGGCCACCGCGCTGCAGAACAGCGACGGCTTCATCGCCTACGTGAAGCAGGTGGTGGCAAACAAGCTGGACAGCAGCGAGCCCATTGACCTGGGCGGTGCCGTCGCGCCGACGAGCAACACGGCCGAAGCGGTCGGCCTGTAGTTGGCGGGCGCTGTTTCCGGCGTGCGCGCCATCGTGGGGGCCAGGCTGGAGGGCTGGCCCCTTTTTCATGGCCGCGCAGGGTTGACGATGCTGCTGGCGTTGCTGGCCTGCGCCGCGTCGACGTGGGTGTGGTCGGCACCCCGGGTACCCGCGCACGACGACGACGTCATTGAGAAGCTGCCCTTCGTGGCCGGCTGGGCGAACGACGAGCGTCGCCTGCGTCGCGAACTGGCGCAGCGACCGCGCGACGCCGAGACGGCGATCGCGGTCGCGCGGTCCTACCTTGAACTGGCGCGCTCGCAGGGCGATGCGCGCTATGCCGGTCAGGCGATCGGTGCCTTGCAGGCATGGCAGCCGATCTCGGCGGTCGGCACGCCGGCGTCGGTCATGGTCATGCATGCGACCGTGGCGCAGTTCCTGCACGATTTCAATGGCGCTGAGTCGACCCTCAGGGCGGCGCTTCGGCGCGAACCCACCAACCCCCAGGCATCAATCACGCTGGCCACCATCCTGCGCGTGCAGGGCCGCTATGCGGAATCCGACACCGCCTGCCGTGCCCTGGGCCCGGCCGGCCAAGCGCTGTACGAGGCGGCCTGCCTGGCGGAGAACGCGGGCCTGCGCGGTGAGCAAGACGCGGCCCGCAGGACCTTGCGGGGCCTGCTCGCCACGCCCGCGCTGCAAGGTACGCGCCATGCCGGCACGCGTCAGTGGCTGCTGACCAGCATCGCCGAGGTGGAGGAACTCGCCGGTCGGCCCGCTGCCGCCGAGGCCGCCTACCGCGAGGCGCTCGCGACGGAGCGCTCGGGCTATCTGCTGCTGGCGATAAGCGATTTCATGCTGCGCCAGGGCCGCCCGGCCGAGGTCGCCGGCCTGCTGGCGCGCGAACCGCGCAGCGATGCCGTGTTGCTGCGCCTGGCGAGCGCGCGGCCGTATCCTGCGGGAGCGTCGTCGGGTCCACGCGAATCGCCCGAGGCGACCGAATTGCGAGCGCGCTTCGAAGCCGCCGCGCTGCGCCCCGGCACCACGACCGCGCATGCGCGCGAAGAAGCGATGTTCGCGCTCGACGTGCAGGGCGACGCGCGGCGCGCGCTGGCGCTGGCCCGGGCCAATGTCAGCCTGCAGCGCGAGCCGATCGATCTGCTGCTGTTCGCGCGCGCTGCTGTCGCCGCGCGGGACGACGCGGCGCGGCAGGAGGTCGGGGCGCTGATGAAGGCGATCGGACTGCGGGATGCACGCGTCGATGCGGTGCTTTGACCTCGTGGCGCCGAAGAAAGGCTGCCCTCGCCTGCGTCGGACGGCGTCGATCGCCCTAGCCGTGTGCCTGGCGTGGCTGTGTGTCGCGCCGTCGCCGGCGCGGGCGCACAAGGCGAGCGACGCCTACCTCCAGCTTGCCCGTAGCGGGGGCGGCGATGGCAGTGACGTGCTCGACGTGCGTCTCGACATCTCCCTGCGCGACCTCGATGCCGTCCTCGACCTCGACCGCGATGCCGATCGAAGGCTGACCTGGGGTGAGGTCCGCGCCCGGCTTGACGAGATCCAGGCCTACGCCCGGTCACGGCTGCGCCTGCAGCAGGGACGCTGCGTCCTGACGCCATCGGCACCGGCCGCGATCGAGGACCGTGTCGACGGCGCCTACCTCGTGCTGGCGTTCCAGTCGCGCTGCCAGCCGGCGGCGACGCTGGAAGTCGAGTACCGCCTGTTCCAGGAGGTCGATCCGACGCACCGGGGGTTGCTGCGGGTGGCCGGCGAGGCGGGCGGCGCGGGCGGGACCGCACCGTCCCTGCGTTCGCTCGATCCCGCCGCCGCTGCCGTCGTCGTCGACTGGCCCGGAGCTGCGGTGGCGGTGGCGGAGGCGACGCCGTCGACCGATGCCCGCGCGCCCGGCGACGGCTTCTTCCGGGACGGCGTCCACCACATCCTGATCGGCTACGACCACGTGCTGTTCCTGGTCTGCCTGCTGCTGCCTGCCGTCCTGCGCCGCCGCGCCGACGGCGGCCGCGAGCCGGTCGCGCGCTGGCGCGAGGCCGTTTGGCCGATGGTCGGGCTGGTCACGATGTTCACGGTCGCCCACTCGATCACGCTAGCGCTCGCGAGCTTCCAGCTTGTCACGATCTCGCCGCGCGTCGTCGAGCCGGCCATCGCGCTGACGATCATGGTCGCCGCGCTGGACAATCTCCATCCGGTGCTGCGAGGACGGCGACGGCTGTTCTCGTTCCTGTTCGGCCTGATCCACGGCTTCGGCTTCGCCAGCGTGCTGGGCGAACTGGACCTGCCGGTGCTGGGCTTTGCCTCGGCACTGCTGCAGTTCAACCTGGGCGTCGAGGCCGGACAGCTGGCGATCGTGAGCGTGGTGCTGGCGGTCCTGCTGGCGCTACGGCGTTGGCGCGCCTATCCGGTTGTGGTGCTGCGCGGCGGGTCGGTTGTGGCGATCGCGCTGGCCACGTTGTGGCTGGTCGAACGTGTGTTCGACCTGCAACTGATCTCGACCTGACGGGAACCTCCGATGCTGTCGAATCCGCTCGCCGGCCCGCTGCGCGCCCTGCGCCGCGTCGCGGTCTGGGCGGTGTTGGCGTGCCTGGCCATCGGCCTGCCGCTGCAGGCGCTGTCATCCACCCTGGCCGGCATGCTGGGATCGCGGCATGCGCACCAGAGCGCGCCGTCGCAGGAGCAGTCCGACGATCCGATGGCCGGCTGGAAGGATTTTCGGCGCGCCAACTACGAGCACGCGGGCGTCCGCGAGCCGCTGGCCCATGCCGATGCCCACGACCATGCGCACAAGGCCGGCCTGCGCCATCACCACGCGCCGGACGACGCCGACGTGGTCGATCTTGAAGCACTGACCGACGGCGACGGCGCGCCTGCCGGGTCGCCGTACGCCGGCGCGGCCTTCGTGATGGCGGCCAATACCGGCCTGCTCGAACCCGCGCCACGCGCGGCGGCGGCCGGCGATGACGTCTGGCGCCTAGCGATCGCCCGGTCGTTCTCCACCCCGTTCCCGAGCCGCATCGATCGGCCGCCGCGCCCGGCCTGACCTCGGACCCGCCCCGGCGCGGGTGTCGGCGCGTTCCCGGACGCGTCGCCCTTGCCGTGCGTCCAGCGACGCGCGGCCTCCAGTCATCGCCCATCGATCGAAGCCGGTCCACGCAGGGCCGCCTTCCGGAGACTCTCCATGCTTTCGAACACCCACCGCATCCGCCGACGTCGCGGGTCCGGCTTCACGCGCGGCGTCGTCCCGACCGCCGCCCTCATCGCCATCGCGCTGGCCGGCCTGGCCCACGCGCAGACGGCGCCGACGCCGACGGAGGCGATGGATCCGGCGTCGGGGACGCTGTCCGCGGTCGACGTCGAAGGCTCCCGCACCAGCCAGCTCGGCATCGCGGACTCGGCCAGCGCCGGCATCGTGACGCAGGCGCAGCTCGAAGCCCGCACCGTCTACCGCCCGGCCGAACTGCTGGAAGTCACCCCGGGACTGATCGTCAGCCAGCACAGCGGCGAGGGCAAGGCCAACCAGTTCTACCTGCGCGGTTTCAACCTCGACCACGGCACCGACCTGCGCACCACGGTCGACGGCATGCGGGTCAACCAGCGCAGCCACGCCCACGGCCAGGGCTGGACCGACCTGAACTTCCTGATGCCGGAACTGGTCACCGAGCTGGCCTACCGCAAGGGTCCGTACGACGCGGCCGAGGGCGATTTCGCGTCGGCCGGCTCGGTCTCGCTGCGCTACGCCGACCGGCTCGACCAGGGCATCGCCAGCCTGGGCATCGGCCAGCGCGGGTATCGCCGGGCCTTCATCGCCGATTCGCCGCAGGTCGGTCCGGGCGACGGCCGCCTGCTCTACGCCCTGGAGGTGATGAAGAACGACGGCCCGTTCGTGAATCCGGACGACTACCGCAAGCTCAACGGCGTGCTGCGCTACAGCCGGGGCGATGCGGCCAACGGCTTCGACGTCACCGCCATGGCCTACCGCGGCCGATGGAACGCCACCGACCAGATCCCCGCGCGCGCCGTCGCCAGCGGGGCGCTGTCGCGCTTCGGCGCCATCGACCCGACCGATGGCGGCACGGCGAGCCGCTACAGCCTGTCGGGCGCGTGGCGCAACACCACCGCCGCCGGCACGACGAGCGTGAACGCCTACGCGATCCAGCAGCGGCTCGACCTGTACTCGAACTTCACCTACTTCCTCGACGATCCCGTCAACGGCGACCAGTTCAACCAGCCCGACAAGCGCATCACGACCGGCCTGAAGGTGGCGCACGCCTGGCAGACGCGTGGCCTCGGGCAGGCCTCGCAGACCACGGTCGGGCTGCAGCTGGAGAACGACAACATCCACAACGGGCTCTACAGCACGGTGGCGCGCGAGCGCCTGTCGACCACGCGGCGCGACCACATCGCTGAGAGCAGCCTGGGCGTCTTCGCCGAGAACACGACCTACTGGCGCGAGTGGTTCCGCACGGTCGCGGGCCTGCGTGCCGACACCTACCGCTTCAAGGTCGCCAGTGACAACGCACTGAATTCGGGCCTCGCGCGCGACAGCATCGCCAGCCCGAAGCTGGCGCTGATCTTCGGCCCTTGGGCGAAGACCGAGTACTACGTCAACGTCGGCACCGGCTTCCACAGCAATGATGCGCGTGGCACCACCATCACCGTCGATCCGAAAACGGGCGACCCCGCCGATCGCGTGCCGCCCCTGGTGCGCTCCAAGGGCGCCGAGATCGGCGTGCGGACCGAATTCGTCCGCGGCCTGCAGAGTTCGCTCGCGCTTTACCGTTTGGATTTCGCCTCGGAGCTGGTGTTCGCGGGCGACGCCGGCACGACTTTCGCCGGCCGGCCGAGCCGCCGCACGGGCGTCGAGTTCTCCAACTACTACAAGCCGACCGACTGGCTCACCATCGACGCCGATGTCGCCTTCGCGCAAGCCCGGTTCAAGGGCTTCGACCCCGCCGGCGACCGCATTCCCGGCGCCGTCGAGGGCGTGGCGTCGGTCGCGCTGGCCGTCGACCGCATCGGTCCGTTCTTCGGCGCGCTGCAGCTGCGCTACTTCGGGCCGCGTCCGCTGGTCGAGGACAACAGCGTGCGCTCGTCGAGCACGGCGACACTCAACGGCCGCATCGGCTGGCGCATCGACCGGGCCACGCGCATCGAGCTCGAAGGGTTCAACCTGACCAACCGCAGGAATTCCGCCATCGACTACTACTACGAATCGCGCCTGAGGGGCGAGACCGCCGCCGTCGGCGATGTCCATTTCCACCCGATCGAGCCGCGATCGTTCCGCGTGACGCTGACAACGCGATTCAATTGAGCGATGCCTTCCAATGAGTTCAAAAGTTGTGAAAGTACCAATAATGTTTCAAGGGGTAAATTCAACGATTTTTTGACATCAGCACCCTTTTCTGAATCCGGATGGTGACGCTGGGCATTTAATAAGCTCTATAAACGGAAAATGGCGTTCACGCGCTGTTCGATCGGGCGAGAAATTGGCCATAATCCGATCGTTCCAGACCGTTATCGGTCACCTATGGTCAGTACCCCGTTCAGCGATGAGCAGTGCATCAGGGGACACAGTTTGATCGACAGCTGTTTTACGGTGCACATCTCGATTTTCAGCCTTTCAGGACAGCCCTGTAAAGCGCGTCGATTGATTGAAGGGCACCGGGCTGACACGACAGACTTCGAACAATGGCAAAAACGCTTGTTTGCATTTGGCGTGGTGCTTGAATAACTACGAATCTGCTATCAAGCGAACTGTGCTTCTCCGAAGCTTCGATTCAGGCCATCGAGCATTTGAAGGAATCGCTCTTAAGCATGTTGGAGCCTGCAAAGAGTTGCTTATTCAATCATATCTTTCCAAAAAATATTTAACGCATAATCGACCTCGCAAAGGCAAGGTTGCTTGCGTTTGTCAGCAGTATGTATTTTGATATTTGCTTCAACAATACTGTGCTGAGGTACAGAGACAGTTTTTAGGATGGGTTTGAGCTATGTTCCTCGCTTCCTCTTTTGATCCTTGATGTTTCACGCATGTCGCTGTATCACCAAGCGCTGTTCGACGCCTCACGCCCGAGGCTTGAGCTATGGTTCAGGTTCCCTTTTTTCGACCTCGACTGCCCACGCATGCCGCTGAATTACCAAGCGCTGTTCGACGCCTCCCCCAACCCGTACCTGATCCTCGATCGTTCGCTCAACATCGCCGGCGCCAACAAGGCTTACTTGAAGTCGACGCGGCGTACCCTCTCGGACATTGTCGGGCGTTGGACCTGGGATGCCTTTCCCACCGATGCGCAGACCCAGGCGCAGGTCATGGCGTTGTGCCAGCGCGCGATCGACACAGGAGAGCCCGACACGATGCCACTGATGCGGTTCGACATCCCCCGCCCGCAGGAACTGGGTGGCGGGTTTGAGAAGCGCTACTGGAGCATGAGCCAGATTCCGGTGCTCGACGAGCATGGCGAGGTCGAGTTCGTGCTGCACCATCCCATTGACGTGACCGACCTGGAGCGCCTGAAGGAAGCTGGCACCGGGAATGCCGATCTGGCCTGGAAGCCGGAGCAGACCGGGATCTTCGAGCGGGCGCAAGCTGTTCAGGAGAGCAACCTGGCGCTCAAGGCCGAGAGCGACCGGCTGCGTGGCCTGTTCCTTCAAGCGCCCAGCTTCATGGCCGTGCTGTCCGGACCGGAGCATCGCTTCGAGCTCGCCAATCAAGCCTACACACGCCTGACTGGTACCCGCACGCTGGCTGGACGAACAATCCGCGAAGTATTCAACGCGCAGGAGGGCGGCTCGTTCTTCGATCTCCTGGATCAAGTCTATGCAAGCGGCGAGCCTTTCGTCGGCCAGGGCATGGAGTTCCATCTGCAGCAATCGCCCGATGTCTGGCGCC
>JAKONL010000119.1 GCA_022701965.1 Burkholderiaceae bacterium
GTTCGCCAGCCGACGACTGGCGCTTCGGAAGCGCCGAACTCCATCGAGCGCTCGAGGTACGGCGACTGGAACGCGATTTCGGCGTCGAACTCGACGCTGCTGCGCTGATCCTCGATCTCCAGCATGAAGTCCGGCGCCTGCGCGCGGTGCTGCACGCCCAAGGGCGCTGAAACGTACGACATCAGGCCGGAATCCATTTCTCCGAAGCGACGATCCGAACCGAACTCCACCGAGATTGCCCATGACCGACCTCTCCTCTTTCCTCGTCACCCGCAAATGGCCAGCGCAGCATCCGGAGCGGCTGCAGCTCTATTCGCTGCCGACGCCCAACGGCGTGAAGGTTGCGATCCTGCTGGAGGAATGCGGGCTGCCGTACGAGGCCCACCGGGTCGCGTTCGACAGGCAGGACCAGATGACGCCGGAGTTCCTGTCGGTCAGTCCGAACAACAAGATTCCGGCGATCCTCGATCCCCAAGGTCCCGGCGGCAAGCCGCTCGCGCTGTTCGAGTCCGGTGCGATCCTGATCTACCTCGCGGAGAAGACCGGGCGGTTCATGCCGGCGGACGCGGCCGGCCGCTACGAGACCATCCAGTGGCTGATGTTCCAGATGGGCGGGATCGGTCCGATGTTCGGCCAGCTCGGCTTCTTCAACAAGTTCGCCGGCAAGGACTACGAGGACAAGCGGCCCCGCGACCGCTATGTCGACGAGGCCAGGCGCCTTCTCGGCGTCCTCGATCGTCGTCTGGCTGGCCGGACCTGGGTGATGGGCGACGACTACTCGATCGCCGACATCGCGATCTTTCCTTGGGTGCGCAATCTCGTCGGCTTCTACGAGGCCGGTGAGCTGGTCGGCTTCGACAAGTTCAAGGAAGTCGGCCGGGTGCTGGCGGCGTTCGTCGCGAGGCCGGCCGTGGAGCGCGGGCTGACGATTCCGGGCTGAGCGCGCAAAACGCCGACCTACTTCACCTGCTGCTTGCCGAGCTTGCGCGCCAGTGTCCGGCGGTGCATGCCCAGGCGCCGCGCGGTCTCGGAGATATTGAAGCCGGTCTCGGCGAGCATCTCGTGGATACGCTCCCATTCGAGCGTCTTGATCGAGGTCGCGCGGTTGGTCAGCTCGACCTCCACCGTGCCCTCGGCGCGTCCGAACGCGGCTTCGATGTCGTCCGTATTCGACGGCTTGGCCAGGTAATGGCTCGCGCCGAGCTTGATCGCCTCCACCGCGGTCGCGATGCTCGCGAAGCCGGTCAGCACGACGATCAGCATCTCCGCGTCGTGCGCATGGAGCGCCTGCACGCAGGCCAGTCCCGACGCTTCGCCGTCGAGCTTGAGATCGACCACTGCATAGCCGGGTGACGGCGCCGTGGCCAGCAACGCCTTCACCGCGTCGAAGCTCGCCGCCAGCGCCACCGTGTACCCGCGACGCTCGAACGAGCGCCCGAGCGTGCGCGCGAACGCGGCATCGTCCTCGACGATCAGCAGGTGGCGGCTGTCTTCTTCCACCCGCAGTGCGGGATCTGTGGTGGGCGGTGCATCATCGGCGGGCATCAGAAACGGTACTCCTCGTCGTCCGCATCATCCGCTTCCAGCGTGATCGAAGCGAGCGGCAGCCGTATCGTCACCGTCGCTCCTCCTTCCAGCCTGTTGACGGCCCCGACGCTGCCGCCGAGCGTGCGTACCACGTTGACGACCAGGAAGAGCCCGAGGCCGCCCCCGGGACGACCCTTGCTCGACTGATAGGGCTTGCCCAGTTGCGCCAGCATCGCGGGCGCGAAGCCGGGACCTGCGTCCGACACGGTGAGCACCAGGGTCTCCTCGACCCGCGCGACCTCGAGCTCGACACGGTAGGGCGAAGCCTCCAGCGCGTTGTCCAGCACGTTGCAGATGGTCTGCTTGAGCGCCGAATCGGACACCATCGGCAGGTCGTCGCCGAAGTGATTCGTGTAGTTGAACGAGATGACCTGTCGCGTCGTCCGCCATTCGGCCGCCAGTTCGTCCAGGAAGGTGACGACCGTGGTCGCCACCGACGACTCGCCGCGCGCCTCGCCGGCCGACAGCAGGATGCCGCTGACGATCGATTTGCAGCGCTTGAGCTGGGCCTGCATCTCGCCGACCTCCTGCAGCAGGTCGGGATTGGCCTTGAATTCGGGCATGCGCCGCCAGTCGCCCAGGATGACCGACAGCGTGGCGAGCGGAGTGCCCAGCTCGTGGGCCGCGCCCGAGGCGAGGAGGCCCATGCGGACGATGTGCTCCTCCTCCGCGGCGCGCTGACGCAGTCCGGCGAGCCGCGCATCGCGTGCCCGCAGGTTGGCGTTGATGCGCGTGATGAAGATCAGAAGCAGGCCCGCGTTCAGGGCGAAGCACACCACCATGCCCTGGATGTACGGACTTGCGAGCCCGCGGTCGTGGTCCATCGGCAACGACAGCGGCCGCGAGAACAGCGCCAGCACGGCGAGGCAGGCCGTCGTGACGACGACCATCACCGTGCTCGACCACGATTCCAGCAGCACGGCGCTGAGGATGACCTGCAGCAGATACAGATAGACGAACGGATTGGTCGTGCCGCCGCTCAGGTAGAGCTGCGCGGTGAGCATGCCGACGTCGACCAGCAGCGTGACGAACAGCTCGGCGTTGGTGACCTCGCGGCCGGTGCGCCAGCGCCAGAGACTCAGCAGATTGAAGACCACCAGGCCGCCGAGAATGGCGAGCATCTGGTCGAGCGGCAGGCGGATCTGGAAACCGTAGTGCACCACCTCGATCGTGACGATCTGCCCGACCACCGCGATCCAGCGCAGGTGGATCAGCTGCTGCAGGTTGTCCAGCCCCGTGACATCGTGGCCGCGATGGTCAATCGTCATGGGCATCGTTGCCGGACCCTCGCCGCTTGCGGTCCTCGCGCACCACGTACACGGTCGCCGCCGCGACCATCGCGGCCAGCGCGAACCAGGTGACGGCATACACGAGGTGGTTGTTGTGGAAGTCGATCACCGTGAGCCCGGCGACCGGCCAGCGCGCGGGCTCCGTCCCGTCGACGATCTCTCCGCGAACCGAGCGCCCGACCACGTTGCCAGAACGGTCGACCTCCTGCGCATCGATGAAATAAGGCGCGGCGCCGGCCAGCCCGCGCGCCTGCGCGATGGCCAGGACATCACGCGAATACCATCGCTCGCCCTGCGGATCGTTGCGGCGCAGGAAGCTGCCGCCGGGCTGGCTCGGCCGCAACAGCCCGATCACGTCGGCGGGCATGCGCGCGGCATCGGAGCCGTCGTTGCGCGAACGTCGATCGCGGCGCGCGGGCGAGACGAAGCCGCGATTGACCAGCACGCTGCGACCGTCGGCCGTCTCCAGCGGCGTCATCACCCAGAAGCCGCTGCCGTAGTCGGTCGTCGCCTGGACCAGCGTCTCGCGGTCGTTCAGGAAGATGCCGGTCGCCCGGACGCGCCGGTACTCGTTCTCGGCCGCGTCGT
>JAKONL010000130.1 GCA_022701965.1 Burkholderiaceae bacterium
TAGGCCGAGTCGAAGGTCGGCACGCCCCAGCCGAACAGGTAGAAGTCGGTGTCGGCCTGCTGGATCGCCACGCTGTGCAGCGCGATCGGACGCGCCACCACGGTCGTCTTGATGCCGATGCGGCCGAGGAAGCCGGAGATCGCGGTGCTGATCGCCTCGTCGTTCACGTAGCGGTCGTTGGGCGTGTGCAGCGTGAGGCCGAAGCCGTTCGGGTAGCCGGCGTCGGCCAGCAGCTTCTTGGCCTGCGCGACGTTGGGCTTGGGATAGGCGGCGAAGGCCTTCTCGTAGCCGTTGACGAAGCGCGGCGCGATGATGCCCGAGGGGATCGACTGGCCGCGCATCACGGCGGTCTTGATCGCGTCGCGATCGATGGCCAGACCCATGGCCTCGCGCACCTTCGGGTCGGCCAGCGGATTCTTGCCCTTCACGTCGCCGTACTTGAGCTCCTTCGCGCCGACGTTCAGGCCGAGGAAGATCGAGCGGTTCTCCGGACCCTCGGTGATGCGCAGGCGGTTGTCGGCCTTGAGCCGCGCCACGTCCTGCGCGGGCAGGTCCTGCAGGAAGTCGACCTCGCCCGAGAGCAGCGCCGCGACGCGCGTGGCCGGCGACTTGATCGGCAGGTAGACCAGTTCGGTCACCTGCAGCGGGAACTGGCCGCGGCCCCAGTACTGCGGGAACTGCCTGAGCACGGTGCGGGTGTCGACTTCGCGCGAGACCAGCGTGTACGGGCCGGTGCCGTTGACGTTGCGGGTGGCGAAGTTCTCGGTCTTGCTGGTCACGTCCTGCGAGGCCTCGGCCTTGTTGGCCCTGGCCCAGGCTTCGCTCAGGATGAACAGGTTGGTGAGGTTGTTCGGGAAGATCAGGTTCGGGCCCTTGGTCTTCACGCGCACCGTGAGCGGGTCGACCTTGGTCACGGTGTCGACCGAGGACAGCAGCGACTTCAGCTGCGAGGTCGGCGCCTGCGCGCGCCTGAGCGAGAACACCACGTCGTCGGCGGTGAGCAGCGTGCCGTCGTGGAACTTCACGCCCGGGCGCAGCTTGAATTCCCAGACGGTCGGATCGCTCGTCAGCGCCCAGGACGTGGCGATCGCGCCCTGCAGCTTGCCGTCGTCGGTGCGGATGATCAGCGGCTCGTAGATCTGGTGCAGCAGGTTGAAGTTGGTGCCGGTGTTGACGGCGTGCGGATCGAGCGTGGCGGGATCGGCGGCGCGCGCCCAGCGGACCGTCTCGGCCTGCACCGCCACGGCCTGCAGGAGACCGGCGGCCAGCAGGGTCGTGGCCAGGAGTTTGCGAATCATGGATGAGCCTTCGGGAAATGAGAGGGTGGGTACGCAAGAACGGCGCCAGCACGCACCGCCGCAGTATCGGGAGCGGTGCGAAGACACCGTGGAAGTTGGGGTTTTGGAGCGGCAGTCTAGGGACGGTGCCGGCGTTCTACAACCATTCGATCCGCATAAGCAAATGGGGCCCGGACCGCGGCCGCCGCGGCGCCGGTCACCGAAGCTTCACGCCGCTGCAACCTCCTTGACTTGACGGCCCCCGAAGCTCCGGCCTCATGCAACGCGACGATGCCTTCCTCCGCGCCGTGGCCGATACCGCGGCGCGCCCCGTGCAGCGCTTCCGCACGCTGTGGATCTCGGACCTGCACCTGGGCACGCCCGGCTGCCAGGCCGATGCGCTGCTCGACTTCCTCAGGCACACCGAGTGCGAGACGCTGTTCCTGGTCGGCGACATCGTCGACGGCTGGCAGCTGCGCCGGCAGTGGTACTGGCCGCCCGCGCACAACGACGTGGTGCAGAAGCTGCTGCGCAAGGCGCGCAAGGGCACGCGCGTGATCTTCGTGCCGGGCAATCACGACGAGTTCGCGCGCAAGTACCTGGGCCACAACTTCGGCGGCATCGACGTCGCCGACGACTGGATCCACGAGACCGCCGACGGGCGGAAGCTCTGGGTGATGCACGGCGACTTGTTCGACGGCGTGATCCAGTGCGCGAAGTGGCTCGCGCACGTGGGCGACTCGCTCTACGAATTCACGCTGCGGCTCAACCGGCACCTGAACTCGCTGCGCGCGCGCATGGGGCTGCCGTACTGGTCGCTGTCGCAATACCTCAAGCTCAAGGTGAAGCGCGCGGTGAGCTACGTCGGCGACTTCGAGCAGGCGGTCGCGCGCGAGGCCCGCCGGCGCGGCGTGCAGGGCGTGGTCTGCGGCCACATCCACCATGCGGAGATGCGCGACATCGACGGCATCCTCTACTGCAACGACGGCGACTGGGTCGAGAGCCTCACCGCGCTGGCCGAGCACGCGGACGGGCGCCTGGAGATCCTGCGCTGGAGCGAGCACGCGACGATGGCGAACGGTCGCGCCGGACGCAGCGCATCGCAGCGTGCACCCGTCCCCGCGTGAACCCGCCGCACACGCACACCGTCGACCTGGTCTACATCGACGCCGGCGGTGGCCACCGCGCCTCCGCGCTCGCGCTGCAAGCGGCCATCCTGCGCGCCGGGCTGCCCTGGCAGGTGCGGCTGGTGAACCTGCGCGAGGTGCTCGACCCGACCGACGGCTTCCGGCGCTTCACCGGCATCGACCCGGAAGACCTCTACAACCAGCGCATCCAGCGCGGCTGGACCGCCGGGCTGGCGCAGGAGCTCAAGCTGCTGCAGGCCATGATCCGCTGGTCGCACGCGGCGCTGGTGCGGCGGCTGCGCGCGCACTGGGCCACGACGCGGCCGGACTTGGTGGTCTCGCTGATTCCCAACTTCAACCGCGCGCTGCGCGCGGGCCTGGCGCTGGCCTGCCCCGGGGCGCCCTACGTGACGGTGCTGACCGACCTCGCCGACCATCCACCGAACTTCTGGATCGAGGAGGGGCTCGACCAGCATGTCGTCTGCGGTTCGGCGCGCGCGGTGCAGCAGGCGCGCGATGCGGGCTGCGCGCCGTCGCGCATCCACGCGACCTCGGGGATGATCCTGCGCCACGGCTTCCACGACGAGTCCGACCGGCACTTCGACGCCGAAGACCGTGCCGGCGCACGGCGGTCGGCCGGCCTCGACCCCGATCGCACGACCGCCATCGTGCTGTTCGGCGGCCAGGGCTCGAAGGCGATGCTCGACATCGCGCGGCGGCTGCCGGACGTGCAGCTGATCCTGGCCTGCGGCCACAACGCGAAGCTCGCGCAGGCGCTGCGGGCCGCGCCCGCGCCGCCCGGGCAGGCGAAACGCCTGGTGCTCGGCTTCACGCCCGAACTCGCGCCGACGATGCGGCTGGCCGACTTCTTCATCGGCAAGCCCGGCCCGGGCAGCGTGAGCGAAGCGGTGCAGATGGGCCTGCCGGTGATCGTCGCCTGCAACCGCTGGACGCTGCCGCAGGAGCGCTACAACGCGCAGTGGGTGCGCTCGCACGGCGTGGGCATCGTGGTGCCGGGTTTCGCGAAGGTGCGCGAGGCGGTCGATGCGCTCGTCGCCGGGCTGCCCGACTACCGCCAAGCGACGGGCCGGCTGCGCAACCGCGCCGCGTTCGAGCTGCCGGAGGTCCTGCGCGAGGTGCTCGCGGCTTGACCTTGACACCGTGGAAGGGTGCACAGTGCCGCGGATGTCCTGGCTTCGCCTGCTCGTCCTCTGTATCGCGATGATCGCCATGCCTTTCCAGGCGGTGGTGGCCGCG
>JAKONL010000140.1 GCA_022701965.1 Burkholderiaceae bacterium
AAAAGATCGCCGCGGGCCTGGCGGCCGCCGAGAAGGCCAAGGCTGAACTCGCTTCCGCCAACCAGCGTGTCGAACAAGAGCTGGTCAAGTCCCGCAACGAGACCACCACGCGCCTGGCAGATGCCGAGCGCCGTGCCCAGCAGATCGTCGAAGAGGCCAAGGGCCGTGCAACGGAAGAGGCCAACAAGATCGTGGTCGCCGCGCACGCCGAGGCCGAGCAGCAATCCGTGCGTGCCCGCGAGGTGCTGCGCGAGCAGGTTGCCGCGCTGGCCGTCAAGGGTGCCGAGCAGATCCTCCGCAAGGAAGTCGATGCCGGCGTCCATGCCGACCTGCTCGCCCGCCTGAAGACGGAGCTCTGAGGACCCCATGGCCGAACTCGCAACCATCGCCCGTCCGTATGCCGATGCGCTGTTCAAGGCCTCCTCGGGAGACCTCGAAGGCACGGCCGGCTGGATCGAACAGCTCGCCACCATCGCCGCCACGCCGCAGCTGCAGCAGTTCGCGTCCGATCCGAAGGTGTCGTCCGAGCAGATCTTCGAACTGATCTCGGGCCTCACCACGCATGTCCTGCCGGAATCCGGCAGGAATTTCCTGCGTGCCGTGATCGACAACGGGCGCATCGCCGCGCTGCCCGAAGTCGCCGTGCAGTACCGTGCGCTGCAAAACGCCAGCGCGGGCGCGTCGGACGCCGTGATCCAGAGCGCCTTCCCGATCTCCGATGCCGAGCTGCGCGACGTGAGCGTCGCGCTCGAGCGCCGGTTCGGCCGCCGGCTGACGACGCGGGTCGAACAGGATCCGTCGTTGATCGGCGGCATTCGCGTCGTGGTGGGTGACGAAGTCCTCGACACCTCCGTGAAGGCTCGTCTCGAGCAAATGAAAGCAGCGCTCACCGCTTGATGCGGCGAGGCGGTCGGCCCCCATTTATTGAAAGAAGGAAAGAGTCATGCAACTCAATCCCGCAGAAATTTCCGAACTGATCAAGAGCCGCATCGAAGGCCTTGGCGTCAGCGCCGACATCCGCAACCAGGGCACCGTGGTCTCGGTGACCGACGGCATCGTGCGCGTGCACGGCCTGTCCGACGCGATGCAGGGCGAAATGCTGGAGTTCACGCCGACCGCCGACGGCACGCCGTCGTACGGCCTGGCACTGAACCTCGAGCGCGACTCGGTCGGCGCCGTGATCCTGGGCGAGTACGAGCACATCTCCGAAGGCGACACCGTGAAGTGCACGGGCCGCATCCTGGAAGTGCCGGTCGGCCCCGAACTCATCGGCCGCGTGGTGAACGCGCTGGGCCAGCCGATCGACGGCAAGGGCCCGATCAACGCCGCCATGACTGACGTGATCGAGAAGGTCGCTCCGGGCGTGATCGCGCGCAAGTCGGTCGACCAGCCCCTGCAGACCGGCCTCAAGGCCATCGACTCGATGGTGCCGATCGGCCGCGGCCAGCGCGAACTGATCATCGGCGACCGCCAGACCGGCAAGAGCGCCGTGGCGATCGACGCGATCATCAACCAGAAGGGTCAGGGCGTGACCTGCGTCTACGTCGCGATCGGCCAGAAAGCCTCGTCGATCAAGAACGTGGTGCGCGCGCTGGAGCAAGCCGGTGCGATGGACTACACGATCGTGGTGGCCGCCTCGGCTTCGGAATCGGCCGCGATGCAATACGTGTCGGCCTACTCCGGCTGCACGATGGGCGAGTACTTCCGCGATCGCGGAGAAGACGCGCTGATCGTGTACGACGACCTTTCCAAGCAGGCCGTCGCCTATCGCCAGGTCTCGCTGCTGCTGCGCCGTCCGCCGGGCCGCGAAGCCTATCCCGGCGACGTGTTCTATCTCCACAGCCGCCTGCTCGAGCGTGCCGCCCGCGTGAATGCCGACTATGTCGAGGCGTTCACCAAGGGTGCCGTGAAGGGCAAGACCGGTTCGCTGACCGCGCTGCCCATCATCGAGACGCAGGCCGGCGACGTGTCCGCCTTCGTGCCGACGAACGTGATCTCGATCACCGACGGCCAGATCTTCCTGGAAACCAACCTGTTCAACGCCGGCATCCGTCCCGCCATCAATGCGGGTATCTCGGTGTCGCGCGTGGGCTCGGCTGCACAGACCAAGATCATCAAGGGTCTGTCGGGCGGTATCCGTACCGACCTCGCCCAGTACCGCGAGCTGGCCGCATTCGCGCAGTTCGCCTCCGACCTGGACGAGGCGACCCGCAAGCAGCTCGACCGCGGTGCCCGCGTGACCGAACTGCTCAAGCAGGCGCAGTACAGCCCGCTGCCCGTCTCGCTGATGGGTGCGACGCTCTTCGCGGTGAACAAGGGCTTCATGGACGATCTGGATGTGAAGAAGGTCCTGGCCTTCGAACACGGCCTGCACCAGTTCCTGAAGACCAGCCACGCCGCGCTGCTCGACAAGATCGAAAAGGCCAAGGCGCTCGACAAGGACGCCGAAGCCGAACTGACCGCTGCGATCACGACGTTCAAGAAGTCCTTCGCCTGATGGCGATCGGCAGCAAGGTTTAAGGAGCACTTATGGCAGCCGGCAAGGAAATCCGCGGCAAGATCAAATCGGTGGAAAACACCAAGAAGATCACCAAGGCCATGGAAATGGTGGCCGCGTCCAAGATGCGCAAGGCGCAGGAGCGCATGCGTGCCGCACGCCCGTACAGCGAGAAGATCCGCACGATCGCGGCGAATCTCGGCAAGGCGAATCCCGAGTACACGCACTCTTTCATGCAGACGAACGAGGCGAAGGCGGCGGGATACATCCTGGTCACCACCGACAAGGGCCTGTGCGGCGGCATGAACACCAACGTGCTGCGTGCGCTCACGACCAAGCTGCGCGAGGAGCAGGCCGCCGGCGTGACGGTCGAGGCCGTCGCGATCGGCAACAAGGGCTTCAGCTTCCTGAACCGCATCGGCGCACGCGTCGTGTCGCATGTCACCCAGCTGGGCGACACGCCGCACCTCGAGAAGCTGATCGGCCCGGTCAAGGTGCTGCTGGACGCGTATGCCGAAGGCAAGGTCAACGCCGTCTACCTCTGCTACACCAAGTTCATCAACACGATGCGCCAGGAGTCGGTGGTCGAGCGCCTGCTGCCCCTGGCCTCCGACTCGTTGCAGACGGAACCCGGACAGCCCGGCCAGCACGCCTGGGACTACATCTACGAACCCGATGCCGCGAGCGTGATCGACGAACTGCTGGTGCGCTACGTCGAGTCGCTGGTCTATCAGGCCGTTGCCGAGAACATGGCGTCCGAGCAGTCGGCCCGCATGGTGGCCATGAAGGCCGCGACCGACAACGCGGGCAACGTGATCGGCGAACTCAAGCTGATCTACAACAAGACGCGTCAGGCCGGCATCACCAAAGAGCTGTCCGAGATCGTGTCGGGCGCCGCCGCAGCCGCCGGCGTCTGAGCGCCGTTCGACGTCAACAGATTCAAATTTTTATCGGAGCAGATATGGCTCAAGCCAATGCAGTGCAAGGCAAGATCGTTCAATGTATCGGTGCCGTGGTCGACGTGGAATTCCCGCGCAACCAGATGCCCAAGATCTACGACGCCCTGAAGTTCGAAGGCGGCGCGCTGACGCTCGAAGTGCAGCAGCAGCTCGGCGACGGCGTGGTGCGCACCATCGCGCTCGGTTCGTCCGACGGCCTGCGTCGCGGCCTGCTGGTCACTAACACCCATGCGCCGATCACCGTGCCCGTGGGCAAGGCCACGCTCGGCCGAATCATGGACGTGCTGGGTTCGCCCATCGACGAGCGCGGCCCGGTTGGCCAGGAACTCACCGCGTCGATCCACCGCAAGGCACCGGCCTACGACGACCTGTCGCCGTCGCAGGAACTGCTGGAAACCGGCATCAAGGTGATCGACCTGGTGTGCCCGTTCGCCAAGGGCGGCAAGGTGGGCCTGTTCGGCGGCGCCGGCGTGGGCAAGACCGTGAACATGATGGAGCTCATCAACAACATCGCCAAGGCCC
>JAKONL010000141.1 GCA_022701965.1 Burkholderiaceae bacterium
GGGCCGGCCGAGCAGGCGGCAGTGCATGCCCACGCTCATCATCTTGGGCCGGTCGTCGCCTTCGGGATCGCCTTCGGCGTAGAGGGCGTCGAAGGTGTCCTTCAGGTACTGGAAGAACGGATCGGCGTGCGAGTAGCCCTGGGGCAGCGCGAAGCGCATGTCGTTGCAGTCGAGCGTGTAGGGCACGATGAGCTGCGGCACGACCTCGCCGTCGCTCTTCGCCACCCGCATCCAGAACGGCAGGTCGTCGCCGTAGTAGTCGCTGTCGTATTCGAAGCCGCCGTAGTCGGCCACCAGGCGGCGCGTGCGCGGGCTGTCGCGGCCGGTGTACCAGCCGAGCGCGCGTTCGCCGGTCAACTTCTCGATGGCGGCCATGCCCAGCGCCATGTGCTCGCGCTCGGTCGCCTCGTCGATGGCCTGGTAGTGGATCCAGCGCCAGCCGTGGCAGGCGATCTCGTGGCCGAGTTCGACGAAGGCGGCGGTGAGCTCGGGGTGGCGCTCCAGCGCCATGCCGACGCCGAACACCGTCAAGGGCAGATCGCGCTTCTCGAACTCGCGCAGCAGGCGCCACACGCCGGCGCGCGAGCCGTACTCGTAGATGCCTTCCATGCTGATGTGGCGTTCCGGGTAGCTCGCCGGGTTGAACATCTCCGAGAGGAACTGCTCCGAGCCGGCGTCGCCGTGCAGCACGCTGTTCTCGCCGCCTTCCTCGTAGTTCAGCACGAACTGCACCGCGATGCGGGCGCCGCCCGGCCAGCGTGCGTGCGGCGGATTCCGGCCGTAGCCGACGAGGTCGCGGGGGTAGGGGAGCGTCGAATCGTAGGCCATGGTGGGAGACGGTTCAGGAGAGCGCGAGCGCGACGTCGTGCGTCGGCACGCGGCGGTCGAAGGTCAGGCTAGCCTCCACGTGCGCCAGGTGGTCGGTCATGAGGCGCACGGCGCGTTCCTCGTCTTTCGCGGCCAGCGCCCTGACGATGTCGGCGTGCTCGTCGCTCGAATGCGCGGCGGCGGCGGGGCTCTGGTACATCAGCGCGATGAGGGCACAGCGTGAGACCAGGTCGCCCAGGATCTGCGCCAGCACCCGGTTGCCCATGAGCTCGGCCATGCGGACGTGGAAGTCGCCCAGCATCTCGGTTCGGTCGCTCGCATTGCCCGAGACGACCGCGGCCCGCTCGGCGGCGACGTGCTCGCGCAGCGCCTTGATGCGCGCCGGCGTCACCTCGCGCACGAAGGCGCGCGTCATCTCGGCCTCGAGCATGCGGCGCACCGCGAACACCTCGCGCGCCTCGTCGACCGCCGGTGCCGCCACGAAGGCGCCGCGCGCCGGTTCGAGCCGGATCAGGCGGTTCTGCGAAAGCTGGAACAGAGCTTGCCTCACCAGCGTGCGCGAGACGCCGAAGTGGTCGGCCAGCTTCTGCTCGGCGAGCTTGCTGCCGGGCTGCAGCCGGTGCTCCACGATGGCCTTGGTCAGTGCTTCGACGATGGCGTCGGTAGGGGAAAGCTCCATGCATTCATGATAGAGCCAAGCGGCGAATGTGTATACACTTTGGAATACAAAAGGAGCGACTCATGGGCCTGAGCACCCACGTACTGGACACGATGCATGGCACGCCCGCGGCCGGCATGACCGTGGCGCTGTACACCACGCAGGGGGAAAGCGCCACCTTGGTGCGCAGCTTCGTGCTGAACGCGGACGGCCGCGCCGACGCGCCCCTCTACGACAACCTGTCGCTGAAGACCGGCACCTACCGCCTGGTGTTCGATGTCGCGGCGTACTTCAAGGCGCGCGGCGTGACGCTGCCGGAACCGAACTTCCTCGACCGGGTGGCGCTGGATTTCGGCGTCGCGCACGCCGACCAGCACTACCACGTGCCGCTGCTGGTGAGCCCGTGGAGCTACTCCACCTACCGCGGCTCGTGAGCGCGGACGTGGAGGTGGACGGCGGCGGCCTAGAGCTGGCCTTCGGTCAGTGTGTCGAGCTGGAAGCGGCCGCTCTTGTCCCAGAGCCAGGTGTCCGTCCACGTCACGCGGCCCAGGCGGTCCGCCGCGGGGAACGGCGAGGCTTCCAGGACGGTGCGTTCGATCTCGGCGACGACCTCCGGCGCGTGCCGCGGTGCACGCAACCAGTGCATCGACACCACCTTGCCGCGCGCGTCGACGTTGACCTCCAGCGTGCCGACGGCGTAGAGCATGGGCGGCAGCTTGCCGCCGAAGATGCGTTCCTTGTTGGCGTCGTAGACATGGCGGGCCGCATCGCGCCGGTATTCGCGTGCGTTGGCTGCGGCCGACGGGCGCGGCAGGGTCTGCGTCGCCGGAGCCGGTTCGGGCACGGCGCCGGTGAGCTGGCCGGGCACCGGGCGCGTGATCGGCGCCGTCGGACTGCTGCCGCAACCGGCGAGCCACAGCGTGGCGAGGAGGGCGCCGCAGAGGGCGGCGCGGCGGGACGCGGGCTGGAATTTCATCGGCGCGGTTATACCGTGCGGTCGCCGAACCGTGGCAACCGAAGGTTTCCGGCTCGCCTGGAGCGGGAGCTCGGATGAAGTCGATGCTCGACGAACTGCTCGAACGCCTGGCGCGGGAGGACGGTGTGCTGGTGCGCATCGAGGCGACCGAAGGCTCGGTGCCGCGCGAGGCCGGCACCTGGATGGCCGTGTGGGCCGACGGCCTGACCGGCACCATCGGAGGCGGCCGGCTCGAATTCGAGGCCGAGGCCGAGGCACGCACGGCGCTGGAAGGCCGCGTCGCCCTGCCGGGCGACGGCGACACCTGCCGCTATCCGCTCGGCCCGAGCCTGGGCCAGTGCTGCGGCGGCGTGGTGCACCTGTCGTACCGGCGCGTCGGTGCCGCCGACGCGGACGGCCTGCGCGCGGCGTTCACCGCCCGCCTGCCGCCGGTCGCGCTCTTCGGCGGCGGCCACGTCGGTGCCGCGCTGGCCCGTCTGCTCGCGACGCTGCCCTTCGCCGTGCGCTGGATCGACAGCCGCGACGGCGTCTTCGCCCCGGTCCTGCCGGCGCAGGTCGCCGCCGAGCACTCCGACCCGGTGCAGTCCGCGGTGGCGGAGCTCGCACCCGGATCGCGCGTGCTGATCATGAGCTTCAGCCATGCCGAGGACCTCGACATCGTCGTCGCCTGCCTGCAGCGCCTGCGCGCGCGCGACGACCTGCCCTATGTGGGCCTGATCGGCAGCCGGACGAAGTGGGCCACCTTCCGCCATCGCCTGGAGGCGCGCGGCTTCACCGAAGCCGAACTCGCCCGCGTCACCTGCCCGATCGGCGTGCCCGGCATCGGCGGCAAGGAGCCCGAGGTGATCGCCGTGGCCGTGGCCGCACAACTGTTGCAATCGTTGGGAAGATGAATCATGGAAAGCTACTACCTCGACTGGGCCAACCTGCTGCTGCGCTGGGTCCACGTCATCACCGCGATCGCCTGGGTCGGTGCGTCGTTCTACTTCGTGATGCTGGACAACAGCCTGGAGAAGCCGCATGACGCCGAATCGCTCGACAAGGGCGTGGGCGGCGAGCAGTGGGCGGTGCACGGCGGCGGCTTCTACAACATGCAGAAGTACCTGCTGGCGCCGAAGAAGCTGCCCGAACACCTGCACTGGTCGTACTGGGAGAGCTACTCGACCTGGCTCACCGGCTTCGCGCTGTTCACGGTGTCCTACCTCTGGAACGCCAGCACCTACCTGATCGACAAGTCGAAGATGGACTGGCAGCCGGGCGCGGCGGTGTCGGTGGCGCTGGCCTTCTTCGTCGTGTTCTGGATCGTCTACGACGGCATCTGCCAGATCTTCGGACGCCGGAAGAACGGCGATGCGATCGTGGGTGTGCTGGTGGCCTGCTTCGTCGCCTTCGCGGCGTGGCTGGCCTGCCAATGGTTCGCGGGCCGCGCGGCCTTCCTGCTGGTCGGCGCGATGATGGCCACGACCATGAGCGGCAACGTGTTCTTCTGGATCATCCCGGGCCAGCGCGAGAACGTCGCGCTGCTGCGCGAGGGCAAGCCGGTGAACCCGATCCACGGCCAGCGCGGCAAGCAGCGCAGCGTGCACAACACCTACTTCACGCTGCCGGTGCTGTTCGCGATGCTGAGCAACCACTACAGCTTCACCTACACCCACGAGCACAACTGGATCGTGCTGCTGCTCATCATGCTGGGCGGCGCGGCGATCCGGCAGTTCTTCGTCGTGCGGCACCGCTTCAAGCTCGGCAACGCGAGGAATCCGCTGCCCTACGCGATGGTCGGCATCGCGGTGCTCGGGCTGACGATCGTCTGGCTCAAGCCCGAGCCGGTCGCGCCCCCGGTCGCCGGCGCGGCGAAGCAGCAGGTCGCGTTCGGCGAGGTGCAGAAGGTGCTGGAGCAGCGCTGCTACATGTGCCATGGCGCGACCATGCAGATGAAGAACGTGCGCCTCGACACGCCCGACCAGGTGGCGCTGCACGCGCAGGCGGTCTACCAGCAGGCCGTGGTCACCAAGATCATGCCGATGAACAATGCCACCGGCATCACCGACGCCGAGCGGGCGCTGATCGGCAAATGGTTTCTCGCGGGTGCGAGCACGAAATAGGATTTAGGAGAAATCCTCGTCCGTGATGCCCGGGACCGGTGCGAATAATCCGGCCGCCGCCCAACCGATGGCGGCAACCTTCCGGGAGCAAGCCATCAACATCCAGCACCACCGCATGCGTGCCGGCGCCGCGTTCGCCGGCGTCGTCCTTTCTTCCCTGCTGACCACCGGCTGCGTCCAGGCGCCGCACACGCTGGCGCAGGTGCCGCCACCGCCGCCGCCCTCGGTGCTCGAAGCCAGGCGAGCCGATCTGCAGCGGCACGACCTGAGCGTGCCGGGTCGCGAGATGGTCCAGTCGCGCATCGACTTCCCGCCGGGCGTGGCGAGCCCGCGGCACAGCCATCC
>JAKONL010000147.1 GCA_022701965.1 Burkholderiaceae bacterium
GCCGCTCGTCGGGTGCGAGCTGGCGCCATTGGGCGCGCAGCGTGTCGGCGAGCGCTTCGGGCGGCGTCTTGCGCAGCGGCAGCAGGTGGTCCTCGATCCAGACGGCGAGGCCGAGGTCGTGCTGCTCGGTCGGCGGCGGGAGCAGCAGGGAGATCGTTTCGTCCAGGTCGCCGACGGCCTCGTAGCTTTCGTCGAACAGCCATTCGGGCAGGCCGGCGGCCTCCTGCGCGAGCAGACGCAGCACCTTGGTCGGCACCAGCTGGCGCGGCTTGCCGCCGGCCAGAAAGTACACGGCCCATGCGGCGTCGCGCGGCTCGGCGGCACGCAGGTAGCGCTGCAGCGCAGCCTGCTTGGCAAGGCTGGACGTGGTGGCGTCGAGCTCGCGGTAGAGGGCGGCGAAGGCTCTCATGCCGTGGTGGCGGCCGCTGCCGACGCCGCTCCTTCCGCACGGTCCGCCACGTCCTCGTCGCCGTATTCGGTCTTGAAGCCCTGCGCCTCGAGTCCGTTCTCGGTCAGCCACCGCACCAGCACGGCGATGCTGCCGTGCGTGACGAACACCCGCTCCGCGCCCGTGCCCGAGATCGCCCGCTGCAGCCCCGGCCAGTCGGCATGGTCGGACATCACGAAGCCGCGGTCGACGCCGCGCCGCCGCCGCGTGCCGCGCAGCTGCATCCAGCCGCTCGCGAAGGCGTCGGCGTAGTTGCCGAAACGCTTCATCCATGGCGTGCCCTGCGCCAAAGGCGGCGCGAGCACCAGCGCGCGCTTGAGCATCTGCGGATTGACCTCCGGATCGCTGACCCGGAATGTCGGCGGCAAGGCGACACCGGCCGCGCGGTAGACGGCGTTCAGCGGCTCGACCGCGCCGTGCACGACGATCGGCCCGATCGACGCGTCGACGCCGTGCAGCACGCGCTGCGCCTTGCCGAACGAATAGCAGAGCATCACCGACGCCCGCCCTTCGTCCGCATTGCGGCGCCACCAGCCGTTGATGTCCTCGAACAGCGCGGCCTGCGTGGGCCAGCGGTAGATCGGCAGGCCGAAGGTGGATTCGGTGATGAAGGTGTCGCACGCCACCGGCTCGAAAGGCGCGCAGGTGCCGTCGGGCTCGGTCTTGTAGTCGCCCGAAGCGACCCAGACGCGCCCGCCATGTTCGAGCCGCACCTGCGCCGAGCCCAGCACGTGCCCGGCCGGATGCAGCGAGATCCGCACGCCGTTGTGGACGATCGCCTCGCCGTAGGGCAGCGTCTGCAGCGTGATGCCCGCGCCCAGCCGCGTGCGCAGCGTGCCTTCGCTGTCGGTCTGGGCGAGGTAGTGGTCGTGGCCGATGCGGGCGTGGTCGGAGTGCGCATGCGTGATGACGGCGCGGTCGACCGGGCGCCAGGGATCGATGAAGAAATCGCCGGCCGGGCAGTACAGGCCTTCGGGTCGCGCGACGACCAGGTCGTCCGGCCGGGACGCGAAACTGACGGGTGTGTGGGGCACATGCATGTGCGTCACAGCCTAGCGAGCCCGGACCTTCTCGACGCACCAGCCCGACCGCGAAGCACTGTGGGCACGGGACTACGACCGATGGCCGGGTCGCTTCAGGGTTAACACCGAGCAAATAGGGCATGGCGCGGGATGTCGCGGGCGCTGGGCGATTGTTGAATGTCGGGGTTCCGACGTCGTTCGTCGACCATCGCCCTTCACCTTTCTTCCCGGACCCTTTCCGCCCTACCGATGACCGCTCGCCCCCGCTTTCTCGACCCGCAGCAGACGCTGCCCCACGACGCCGCTTCGGCGCTGCTGATCGGCCGCGCCTGGCTCGCCGGCGACGGCGATCCGGCCGGCGGCCCGACGCTCGTGACCGTGCGCGACGGCGAACTGATCGACATCGGCACGCTGGCGGCGACCACCGCCGCGTTGCTCGCCCTGCCCGATCCCGCACGACGCGTGCGCGATTTCGTCGCCGCCGGCCACGGCAAGCCGCTCGGGCCGCTGTCGCAGTGGCTCGCATCCACCGTCGCCGACACCGGCGACGCGACCCGCGCCCGCCTGCTCGCGCCCAACGACCTGCAGGTCGTGAAGGCCGCCGGCGTCACCTTCGTCGACAGCATGGTCGAGCGCGTGATCGAGGAGCAGGCGCGCGGCGACGCATCGCGCGCCGAGGCGGTGCGGCGCGAGGTCACCGCCGCCGTCGGCAACGATCTGGCAGCGATCAAGCCCGGCTCCGAGCGCGCGATGCAGCTCAAGGAGGTGCTGGTCGCGCAGAAGCTCTGGTCGCAGTACCTGGAGGTCGGCATCGGCCCCGACGCCGAGATCTTCACCAAGGCCGCGCCGCTCGCCTCGGTGGGCACCGGCGTCGAGGTCGGGCTGCACCCGAAGTCGACCTGGAACAACCCGGAACCCGAGATCGTGCTGGCGGTGTCGCCGCGCGGCGAGGTGGTCGGCGCGGCGCTTGGCAACGACGTGAACCTGCGCGACTTCGAAGGCCGCAGCGCCCTTCTGCTCGGCAAGGCCAAGGACAACAACGGCTCCTGCGCGATCGGCCCGTTCATCCGCCTGTTCGACGAAGGCTTCGGCATCGACGACGTGCGCGGCGCGGTCGTCAACCTGCACGTGGAGGGCGAGGACGGCTTTGTGCTCGAGGGCGCGAGTTCGATGTCGCGCATCAGCCGCGACCCGCTCGAACTCGTCGGCCACGCGATGGGCGGCCACCACCAGTATCCCGACGGCATCCTGCTGTTCTGCGGCACGATGTTCGCGCCGATCCAGGACCGCGACGCGCCCGGCGCCGGCTTCACCCATCACATCGGCGACCGCGTGACCATCGCGTCGGACCGGCTCGGCGCGCTGGTGAACTGGGTCGACCACAGCGACCGCATCCCGCCGTGGACCTTCGGCATCGAGGCCCTGATGCGCAATCTCGCGCGCCGGGGTCGCCTGGCGTAGACCGAACGACCTCCAGAGATTGACAATCGGTTCACTTTTCGGAACGGCACCACAATCGAGGATCGTTCCGATGCCATGAACCTTCGATGAGCCACGCCGCCACCCAGCCCCCCGTCATGCGAAGGATGCGCGGCTTCGGCAGCTCGCTCAAGCTGCGCATGACGCTCGGCGGCATCGTCGCGCTGATGCTGGGCATCGGACTGATCGCGTTCCTGCTGGTCGGGCGCGCCGAACGCGACATGCTCGCCATCGAGCGGCAGCGCGAGATCGGCGAGGCGGTGCGCTCGGCATCCGTGCTCTCGCGGCGGGTGGTCGAGCTCCAGCGCGCGCTCCAGGCGTTCTCGCAGCAGTTCGAGGGCGCGGCGCTCGACGACCCGGCCGCCATGGACCGGTTCGTCCGCAGCACGCCGCTGCTCAGGGACATGTTCGCGATGCTCTTCGTGGCCGACCCCGGCGGGCGCGTCCGGATCTATGTCGACGATTCGGGGGTAAAGCATCCCGGGATCGACATTTCAGACCGCACCTACTTCAGACGCACCCTCGCCGACGGCCAGCCGCAGATCTCCGAGGTGGTGGCCAACCGCGTGAGCGGCGCGCCGGCCATCGTCTTCACCCAGCCGATCCGCCGGCCCTCGGGCATCTACGGCGTGCTGGGGGGCTCGCTGCGTCTGAACAGCCGCGACTTCCTGGACAACCTGGTGGATTCGCATTCCACCGACCTGCTCGCCGGCGCGGTCATCGTGACGAACGCGAAAGGGGTGGTGCTCGCGCATGCCGATTCCCGGCGGATCGGGAAGTCGCTGTCGGACGAGCCGCGTCTGCGCGGCGCCTTCGCGGCCTGGCTGCAGGGCGGCGCCTCGGTGGAGCCGCAGGGACTGCTGCTCGCGCAGGCCGGCGAGGTGGTGAGCGCCGCCGGCGTCCCCGGCCCCGACTGGATGATCTGGCGCATCCGCGACGAGGCGCAGCTGCTCGCACCGGTGCGCGACGCGCGCCGGCATGCGCTGATCGTCGCCGCGGCGCTCGGCGTCGTGCTGTCCGTCCTGATGTTCGCGCTGCTCGCCTGGCTCCTGCGACCGCTCGAGCTGCTCAAGAACCGCGCCCAGCACCTGTTCGACGGCCAGGTCGATCCGAAGGAAGGCTGGCCGGCGGCGAGCGGCGAGATCGGCAGCCTGGGGCGCGTGCTCCAGCGCGTCTCCGTCGAGAGGGCGCGGCTGGAGACTGCCAACGCCGAGGTGCTGGGGCGGCTGCGCTCGGTGATGAGCACGGCGCCGGTCGGCATCGCCATCGCGCGCCAGGACCGGTTCGAACTCGCCGGCGACACGTTCTGCCAGCTCTTCGGCTGCGAGGAACACGACCTGCTCGACCAGCCGACGCAGCAGATCTTCGCGTCCGCCCAGGACCATGACGCCTTCGCGGCACAGGAGCGCGAGGCCTTCCTCGCCGACGGCGCCTACGCCGGCGACTGGCGGATGCGGAGGCGCGACGGCACGCACTTCTGGGTGCGGCTGCGCAGCAAGATGGTCGACCGTGGCGATGCATCGAAAGGCGCGGTCTGGATCGTCAACGACATCGATGCGCAACGCGCGGAACGCGAACAGCTGGAATGGTCGGCCACGCACGACCCGCTGACCGGCCTGGCCAACCGCACCGCATTCACGGAGAAGGCCGAACGCCTGGTCGCCGGACTGCCGCACACGATTCCGGCGGCCCTGGTGTTCATCGACCTCGACAACTTCAAGCCGGTCAACGACACGGCCGGCCACCTGGCCGGCGACCTCATGCTGCTGACCGTCGCGACCGCGATCGCAGCGCGCATGCGGGCCGGCGACCTGGTGGTGCGCCTGGGGGGCGACGAGTTCGCGCTGCTGCTGGAGCGCTGCAGCCACGAGCACGCGCTGCGCGTCGCGGAAGACGTGCGCGCGGCTGTCGAGGACGTCGCGCTGCCGTGGGAACGGGGCCTGTTGAAGGTGGGTGCCAGCCTGGGCGTGGCGAGCCTCGCGGCCGACACGCGCAGCGTCGCTGAATGGCTGGCGGCCGCCGACGCCGCCTGCTACGCCGCCAAGAGCGCGGGCCGAGGCGTGGTCCAGTCGGCAAAAAGCCGCTCGAAAGCGGCTTCCTGAATCTCCTTCCGACAAGACCTCGCGGCCCGTCGAAACGCAAGCTACCGCTTCTGGCGGTACTTGCGCAACGCGGCGATCTGGGCGGCCATCACCGCCAGTTCCGACTGCGCCATGGCGATGTCGATGTCGCTCTTGGCGTTCTTCAGGGCTTCCTCGGCGGCGGCCTTGGCCAGGTTGGCCTTCTCGTCGTCCAGGTCCTTGCCGCGGATCGCGGTATCGGACAGCACCGTCACGCTGTTCGGCTGCACTTCGAGGATGCCGCCGGCAACGAAGACGAACTCTTCGGCACCGTCGGCCATCTCGATGCGCACCGCACCGGGGCGGATGCGCGTGATGAGCGGCGTGTGGCGCGGGAAAATCCCCAGCTCGCCGGTCTCACCCGGGAGCGCAACGAACCTGGCCTCGCCCGAGAAGATCGACTCCTCGGCACTGACCACGTCGACGTGAATGGTGTTTGCCATCAGGCGACCTTCTTGGCCTTCTCGAAGGCTTCGTCGATGGTGCCGACCATGTAGAACGACTGCTCCGGCAGGTGGTCGCACTCGCCGTTCACGATCATCTTGAAACCACGGATGGTTTCCGACAGCGGCACGTACTTGCCCGGCGATCCGGTGAACACCTCGGCGACGTGGAACGGCTGCGACAGGAAGCGCTGGATCTTGCGCGCGCGGGCCACGGCGAGCTTGTCGTCCGGAGCGAGTTCGTCCATGCCCAGGATCGCGATGATGTCGCGCAGTTCCTTGTAGCGCTGCAGCGTGCCCTGCACGGCGCGGGCCACGTTGTAGTGCTCTTCGCCGACGACGGCCGGCGACAGCTGGCGCGAGGTCGAATCGAGCGGGTCCACGGCCGGGTAGATACCCAGCGATGCGATCTCGCGCGACAGCGCGACGGTCGAATCCAGGTGGGCGAAGGTGGTGGCGGGCGACGGGTCGGTGTAGTCATCGGCAGGCACGTAGACGGCCTGGATCGAGGTGATCGAGCCGACCTTGGTCGACGTGATCCGCTCCTGCAGGCGGCCCATTTCCTCGGCCAGCGTCGGCTGGTAGCCCACGGCCGAAGGCATCCGGCCCAGCAGCGCGGACA
>JAKONL010000191.1 GCA_022701965.1 Burkholderiaceae bacterium
CCCGCGTTCACGCTCAGCGGCCCGCCGCTGGTGATGCTGCCGGCCACCGCGTCGCTGCTGCTGGCGGTCGACTGCTGGTAGCTGCCCTCGACCTCGAAGCCCTTGGAACTCTTGGAACCGCCGCCGCCCTTCTTGCCGACCGTGACGTCGGCCGACGCGCCGATGGCCGTGTCCTTCGACGTGGCGGTGTTCTTCGCTGCATCGAAGGCGACGTTGCCGCCGGCGTTGATCGCGGCGCCGCCGCCGGCGTCGACCTTGGTTCCTTCGAAGCGAGCGTCGCCGGCGGTGTTGACCGTGACATTGCCGCCGGACTGGATGCCGCCGACCACCGCCGTGCTGCTGCTCGCGCTCTGCTTGCCGTTGTCGTAGTTGGCGCCGACGCTGACGCTCTTGTTGGCGATGTCGACGCCGACCGAGGCGCCGGCCTGGGTCTTGTCGCCGCTGCTGCTGGCGGTGTTCTTCGCCGCGGAATAGTCGAGGCTGCCGGCGCCCAGGGTCACGTCGCGCCCGGCCGCGATGTTCGTGCCCTCGAGACTCGTCTTGCCGCTGGAGGTGCTGTTGACATTGCCGCCGACCTTCACGCTCGACACCACCGCGTTGCTGCTTGCGGAGCGCGAGCTGTCCTGCTGGTTCTCGTAGGTGACCCGCACGCCGGCTCCGGCACCCGAACTGTTTTCCACCTTGGCCTTGCCGTCGGCCGATGCGCTTGCCGACACGCCCGCCGAGGCTTCCGCGAAGCCGCCGAGCTTTCCGGTGTTGGTCTCCGTGCTCGACGAGCCGTAGGTGGTGTTGGCCGCGGCCTTGCTGGTGATCGTGGCGGCGGACTGGTTCAGGTTGCCACCCGCGCCGATCTGCGTGCCGACGTCGGTGATGCCGCCGCTTGCGGTGCGGTTCACGTTGCCGCCCGCGGTGATGCCCGAGGTCACGGCCGTGGTGCTGCCCTCGACGGTCCTGGTCTGCGTGTTGCTGCCGTAGAAACCCATCTCCAGGCTGGCCGAGGCATTGGCCGAGGCTTCCGCCTTCGGCTTGAGTCCCGTCTCCGCGCTCGCTCCGGCCGTCACGCCGACCTTGCCGCTCTGGTACTGGCCCACCGAAGTGGTGCTGCTGCTGGTGCGCGTCTCGCTGACGTCGTTCACCGCGCCGAAGGTCATGTTCTTGGCACTGACGTTGACGTCGCCGCCCGCGCCGACCTGCGAGCCCTGCACGTTGAGCGTGTTGGCCGCATTGAGCGTCGTGTTGCCGCCCGACGTGATGCCCGATCCCTGGTGCCGGATGTCCAGCGTGTCCTTGGTGGTCGTCGACGTCTGCAGGTAGTCGAGCTTGTTCTCGACGCCGGCGCTGGCCTGCGCGTTGGCCTGGGCATCGGCGCTCGGCAGGCCGACACCCTTGCCCGAGGCGCCGGTCGCGCTATTGGCATTGGCGCTCGCGTCGGCGCTGGCGCCGGCGTTGCTCTGCGAACTGGCCATCAGGCCGACGGCCGTCGACGTGGTGGTGGTGCTCGACGTGGCGACGTCCTTGGCCGCCACCACGTTGATATTCTGGGCATTCACCGTCGCGTTGCCGCCCGCGTTCACCTTGGAGCCGACCAGGTTCACGTCCTGTCTCGCATCCACGGTCAGGTCGCCGCCGAAATTCAGGCTGGAGCCGACGTTCTTCAGGTCGCTGGTCTTGCTCGTGGTCACGTCGACCGCCGACAGCTGCAGTCCTCCGCTCGACGTCGAACCGGTCGAGGCCTCCGCGCCGGCACTGGCCGACGCCACGCCCTTGCCGGCCGACGCTTGCGCGCCGGAACTCGAGCCGCCGGTGTTCTGCGTGCCGCCGTTGACCACCTTGCCGATGCTGGCGCTGGTCGTCGTCGTGTGGGTTTCGTCGTAGTTGCGGCCGGCCAGCACGTTGACGTTGTTCGCGCTGATCGCGCCCTTGCCGGCCACATCGACCGTCGAGCCCTGGATCGTCAGGTCGTTCTTCGCCGCCAGGCTGGCGTTGCCGCCGACCTCGAAGGTGCTGCCCACGTTGCGCACCGACAGCGAGTCGGTGGTGGTCTTGCTCGTCCCGTACAGCGCGCCGCCCATGCCGATGCCCGAGGCCTGGCTGGTGGTGCTGGTGTTCGTCGTGTTCTCGCGCGCCAGGATGTTCAGGTTGCCACCCGCACTCAGGTCGGCGTTGCCGCCGACCTTGGTGTCGGTGCCGGCGAGCGTGATGTCCTTGCCCGAGCTCATCGTCAGGTTGCCGCCAGAGGCGAGGCCGGACTTGACCTGTTCGACCCGGGTGGTCGTGGTGGTCGTCGTACCGCTGCCGCCGTCCTGCCGGTAGGCGCCACGCGGGGTGTCGGTGGTCTTGTTCTCGATCGTGTCGAAGGTGATGGCGCCGCCCGCTTTCAGCGCGGCGTTGCCGCCGGCCGAGACGTTGGCGCCGAGGTTCACGATGTCCTTGGCCGCGTCCAGCGAAAGATTGCCGGTGGCGGTGATGCCGGCGGTCTTTCCGATGTCGGTAACGTAGTTCTGGCCGTCGCCCGAGCCCGAGACGGCCGTGCGGTTGAGGATGCTGCCCTGCGTCGAGCTGACCGCGACGTTGCCGCCGGTGATCGTGCCCGAAGTGTTGGTCACGTCGCCCACCGAGACGATATTGAGCGTCTTGCTGCCGGCGATCGTGCCGCCGGAGTTGGTCAGCGAGGTCAGGCTCAGGTTGGCGTTCTCCGCGCTGATGACCGCACCGCCGGTGATGCCCGCGCGCGTGGCCTGCGACAGGTAGACGACCGGCGCCAGCACGACCTGCCCGCCGATCTCGGTCTGGACCATCCAGACGATGTCCTGCTTGAGGCCGGCCTGCTGCGCCAGAGTGAGGGCCTGGCCGTAGGCGAGGCCCAGATCCTTGCTCTCGGCGGCCGCCTGGTCCATCAGCCGCTGCACCTGCGTCGACGCGTTCTGCGAACCGACCAGGATCGCATTGCCGGTCTGCGCGACGAGCTGCTGGCGGATCAGGTAGGCCTCGTAGCCGGCGTCGCCGAGACGTCGCACCAGCACGTCGGGGCTGAAACCCAGCAGGTTCGACAGGTAGTCCGATCCGACCGAGGTCGAGCCGACCTGGTAGCGCGGGTTGGTCTCGACCAGGAAGCCGGCACGCGGCGTCGTCGCGGTCACGAAGTAGCCGTTGACGTTGGTCGGCAGCGCCACGTTCGTGCCGCCGAAGGTGGTGCCCGACACGCCGCCGGCGGCATTGGCGGCGACGAAGGAGACGGCGTTGCTGCCGTCGAGCGTACGCACGCCGGTCGCCGTGGTCGACAGCAGCCGTGCGAGCGCCTGCACGGCGGCCGGTGACATCGCCGACCTGCCGGTCGCGCCAGTCGCGCCGGCGAAACCGGTGGACGCAGCGAGCGCGGCATCGCCGGTGCTGATCCCGCCCGTCCCGTTCTTCGCGGCCGCGCCGCCGACGCCGTACGCGGCCGGGTCGGCTGCATTCAGAAGATTCGTCGTCGTCCCGACGCTGCCGTTGGCCACGTTGCTGCGCGTCGGGGCCGCGGCCGCGGCCGTGCCGACCGCCGCTCCCGCCTTCGCCGCGCTGACAGGCTGCGTCGCGCCGTTGTTGGTCAATGCGAAATTCGAACCGTTGAGCGTGCCGGCGAAGATACCGGCACCACCCACCGCATTGCTCGTGGTCACCGTGGTCACGGCACCGGTGACGTTGTCGTCGCGGTACTTGAATGCGGCATCCGCCAGGCCCGCCCAGTAGATCTGGTGCTCCGACACCTGCGTATAAGCGAAATGTTTGAGGGCCAGGTCGTCGTTGACGAAAGTGGCGCCGGTGCCGACACCGGTCAGCGTGACGGTTCCGCCCGAAATCGTTCCGCGCAGATTCGAGCCGCTGGTGAAGCGCACGTCGACGAGGCCGTTGCCGATCACCTGAGGCTTGTTCGCCGGCATTGCGCTGGCGTATTCCTGGTCGTTCGACCAGGTCGTGGGGGTCCGCCAGACTTCGTAGTCCCCGGCGCCCCGACCCGATTCGGTGTGCCCGGACTCTTTCGTGTAGGAGGTCGCACCGGCGGTGCGCGCCGACTCGGTGCCCATGCGACGCGTGTCGCCGCCGGGCACCTCGTTGCGGAAGGTGGTCGCGGCGATCGAGATGCCGCCCTCGCTGTGGATCGTGCTGTGGTTGACCAGCGTCGCTGCCTGCAGGTCGACCTGCGCTCCCGCATCGATCGTGCCCTGGAAGCCGGCCGCGGTCGCGACGTTGGTCAGCGTCCCGGCGCTGGCCGACGCGGTCAGCGTATGGCCCGCATAGAGGGCGCCCCGGTTCGTCAGGTCGCCGGTGGTGGCGCGCACCGTCGCGTTGCGCAGCGCCGCAATGCCACCGCTCGTGCCGTCGGTGGAATTGACGATCGAGGGCGCGTTGACGGCGAGGTCGTTGCCCGAGAAGAGCAAGCCGTTGTTGACCAGTGCGCCGCCCACGTTCAGCGTCGTGATGCCGAGGCGAGCGCTGTCCTTCGACCCGATCACGGCCGACTTGCCGTCGGCCAAGGTCAGCGAGCCGACCGAGACCGTCATGTTGCCGGCCGAAGACAGCGTGCCGCCCTTGGTGCCGCCGGCCAGCGCGATGCGCGTGAGCGAGGCGCTCAGCGTGTCGCCGACCACCGTGCCCCCGTCGGCGACGTTCAGCACGCTGGTGCCGTTGCCGGCGATCGACAGCGCGCCGCCGCTCTCGAGCAGGCCGCCGACATCGGCCGTATAGCCGCCGGTCGAGCGGCTGTGCAGCGCGAGATTGCCGGCGGCATAGGTGGTGCCGGCATTGGCGAAGCCGCCGGTGCCCACGCCGATGTCGAGGCCGCCGACCGATTGCAGCGTGCCGTCGTTGGCGATGCGCGTCGCACTGACCGCGGCTCCTCCGGTTGCCGTCGTCGCGCCGGTGATGACGCCGGTGGCGCTATTGGTCAGCGTGTTCGCCACCGAGATCGTGCTGGCCTTGCTGCCGCCGCCCTGCACGATGCCGCCGTTGGTCAGGCTGGCAGCAGAGATGGCCAGGGCGTTGCCGAGCAGGCGCCCCTTTGCCGTGGCGCCGCCGGCATTGTCGAGCGCGGAACTGGCGTCGATGTGCAGCGTGCCGCCCGCCTGCAGCGTGCCGGTGGCGTCGACGTTCACGGTGGCGGCGCTGGCGCGCAGGTCGCCCGCGGCCAGGAGCGTGCCGCCGGTCCGCAGCGTGGCCGCCGTGTAGGTCGCACTGCCCAGGCTCTGCATGAGTCCGTCGTTGCGCAACGTGCCGCTCACACCGACGACGTCGCTCGCCGTGGCCTGCGTCGAGAGCAGCCAGTTGCCCGAGTTTTCCAGGTCGGCGGCGCCGACGGTGGTGCCTTCCCCGCGGATCAGTCCGGTGTTGTTGAGCGTGCCGGCGGCCTGCAGCGTGGCCCGCCCGGCGGTCGCGGCGAGCGCGCCGCCGTTGGTGATGCTGCCGGCGGAAAGGTCGACGCTCGCTCCCTTGACCAGCGCATTGACGCGATTCTCGAACGCCGTGCCGGTCCTCAGGCGAAGCGCCGCGCCGGCCTGCACGATGCCGGCGGACAGGTTCCGGAAATCGGCCTTGGTCGTCACGCCGAGCGCCGACGCCGCGTACAGCGCGCCGCTGTTGTCGATGCCCGACGCGCTGATTTCCGCGCTGCGCAGGCTCTGCAACGTGCCGTTGTTGGTCAGCCGGCCGGACACGGCGACCGTGTCGGCCGCGCCGGCCTGGGTGGAAAGGAGCCAGGTGCCGGTGTTCGACAGGCTCGTGGCGGAGATCCTGCTGCCGTCGGTCGCCTGGATGCGCCCGGTCGCGGTATCGATGCCACGCTGCGTGTTGGCGAGCGACGCCGCCTTCAGCCCGAGCGTGGTGCCGGCCAGCAGGACGCCGCTGTTGGTCACCGACTCCGAGCCCGCGCCGTTGCGGTCGGCGATGTCGAGCGAGGTGCCGGCGTAGATGCCACCGCTGTTGTCGAGGCGGCTGCCGACGCGAAGAACGGCCGCGCCGCCGCTGGCCACCAGATTGCCGGCGTTGTCGAGCCCGTCGGCCTGCAGGCTCGCATCGACCGCCTTGACCAGCGCGCCGGCGGCGTTGAGGAAGGTGCCGCCGCTCGAAACCGTCGCCGTCCGCCCGGCCTGCACCGTGCCGCGATTGGCGAAATCGCCCTGCGCACTCGACTTCAGATCGCCGACCGCGTAGATCACGCCGCCGTTGTCGACGCTGCCTGCGGTGACGGTCGTGTCGCCGCTGCCCTGCAGCCTGCCGCCGTTGGCCAGCCGGCCGCCGACCGTCACCGAGTTCGAGGCGCCTGTCTGCGTGGAGAGCAGCCAGCTGCCGCCGTTGTCCAGGCTCGCGGCGGTGACGGTGCTGGCGCTCGCCGCCTGGATGCGGCCGGTGGATGCGTCGGCGCCGACCTGGCTGTTCGATACCGCGGCACCCCTGAGCGCGAGCGCCGCGTCGGTCAGCATCGTCCCGGTGTTGGTCACCGATTCGCCCGCGCCGCCGCTGCGGTCGGCGATGTCGAGCGCCTGTCGGGCATACAGCGTGCCGCTGTTGGCGAGCGCCCCGTCAACCCGCAGCGTCTGCGTTCCCGCATCCGCGGTGACGATGCCTGCGTTGTCGAAGCCGGTCGACCGGATGGCGATGCCGGCGGCCTTCACCAGCGCACCGGCCGTGTTGCCGAAGCGCCCGCCGGCGTTCACGTCGAGCGCGGTGCCGGCCTGCAGGACGCCGCCGGCGTTGTCGAAAGCGCCGGCGGTCGATGCCGCGAGCGCTGTGCCGGCGAGGACCACGCCGCTGTTGGCGACGCTGCCTGCCGCAAGCGTCGCCCCGGCCTCGCTCTGCAGCGTGCCGCTGTTGACGAGCGAGCCTCCGACGGCGATGCGGTCGGCGGCGCCGGCCTGCGTGGACAGCAGCCAGGTGCCCGTGTTGCCGAGGCTGGCCGCCATCACCACGCTACCCGTCGCGGCCTGCACCCGGCCGCTGTTCGTCACGTCTCCGCCCGCACCGACGGCCAGCGAGGTTCCGGCGAGCAGGGTTCCGGCATTGCGCAGGCTCAACGCGGCGATGTCGGTGGCCGTGCCCGACTGGATGCGGCCACTCGCCACGTTTCCGCCGACCTGCACGTTGGAGAGCGCCGCCGTCCGCAGCGCCAGCGCGGCGTCGGTCATGACCAGGCCGGTGTTCGAGAAGGCAGCGCTGGCGCTGCCCTGGCGGTCGGCGATGTCGAGCCGCCCCTGCGCGTAGAGCACGCCGCTGTTGTCGATCGAGCGGTCGACGCGGAGCGTCGCGGCGCCGTCGCTCACGGCCAGAGCGCCGCTGTTGGCGAGCCCGCCGGCCGCGAGCGCCAGACCGGTGGTCGCCTGCAGCGCGCCGCTGTTGTCCACGCTGCCTGCGTCGACCGCCAGCGAGCCTGCACCGCGCATCGTGCCGCCGTTGCGCAACGTGCCGACGACGACGACCCGATCGACCGCTCCGGTGCGTTGCGACAGCAGCCAGGTGCCCTGGTTGTCGATGCTCGCGGCAGCGACGTC
>JAKONL010000193.1 GCA_022701965.1 Burkholderiaceae bacterium
GCCGTTCGACATCACCAGGATGCGATCCGACAGTTCCATGACTTCTTCGAGGTCGGAGGTGACGAACAGGATGCCGAGCCCCTGAGCCGCCAGCTCGCGCATGACGCGGAAGATCTCGGCCTTGGCACCGATGTCGATGCCCCGGCTCGGTTCGTCCATCAACAGGACTTTGGGGGCCGTCATCAGCGCCTTGCCGATCACGATCTTCTGCTGGTTGCCGCCCGACAGTGAGGACACCGGATTGTCGATCGAGGCGACCTTCACCGCGAGCCGCCGCACGAAGTCGCGCACGGCGCCGCGCTCGCGCTTCACGTCGAGGTGGAAGAGGCGCGTGAAGCTCGACAGGCTCGACAGGCTCATGTTCTCGGCCACCGACAGGATCTGCACCAGCCCTTCCGCCTTGCGGTCTTCCGGGATCAGCGCGATGCCGCGACGGATGCGGCCGTGCACGGTGCGATCCAGAAGCTCCGTGCCAGCCAGCACGACGCGCCCGCCGGCCAGCGTCTCTCGCCCCATGATGCAGTCGAAGAGTTCGGTGCGCCCCGCGCCCATCAGCCCGTAGATGCCGACGATCTCGCCGGCGCGCAGCGTGAGCGACACGTGGTCCACCGCGAAGCCGCCGCCTTTGCGCGGCAGCACCATGTCCTCGACGCGCAGGATCTCTTCGCCATAGGCGTGGTCCACGGTCTTGCTGAAGTCCTTGGAGGACGCGCCGATCATCGCGCGCACGATCCAGGGCACGTCGACGTCGGTCATCGCACGCGCGCCGGTGATGCGGCCGTCGCGCAGAACCGTGATGAAGTCGCCGATGCGCACCAGCTCCTCCAGCCGGTGCGAGATGTAGACGATGGCGACCCCTTGCGCCTTGAGCTCGTCGATGACCCCGAACAGGATGTCGACCTCGGCGGCCGACAGGGCCGAGGTCGGCTCGTCGAGGATCAGGATGCGGGCGTCTCCGCTCAGCGCCTTGGCGATCTCGACGATCTGCTGCTCGCCGATCCGCAGGTCTCCCACCGGCGTGTCCGGCGCGTTGTGGTGTTCGAGCCGGCGCAGAAGGGCGCGCGTGGCCTGGGTCTGGGCGCCGCCGTCGATGTCGACGCCGAACCGGGTGATCTCGCGGCCGATGAAGATGTTCTCGGCGATCGTCATGTTCGGAAAGAGATTGAGTTCCTGGAACACGATGCCGATGCCGTTCCGCGCGGCGTCCGCCGTGCCGGCCAGCACGACGGGGTGGCCGTCCAGCAGGATCTTGCCAGTGGTCGGCTGCTCGACGCCGGCGATGATCTTCATCAAGGTCGACTTGCCGGCGCCGTTCTCGCCCACCAGCACGTTCACCGCGCCGGAGCGCACGTCGAAGTCGACGCCCTTGAGCGCCTGCGTGCCCGGATAGACCTTGGTGGCGTTGCGCACGCTCAAAACGATCTCGCCGCTCATGCGCCGCCCTCGAACGCGACGGTCACCGGCGTCAGCAGAATCTTGTCGCTCGCGCCGCGCAGGGTGAAGACGCCCGTCACCGCGACGCGCCGGCCGGTCAACGCCTCGCGCGGCACGTCCTTGAGCGCGGTCTCGTAGGCCTGCGTGTTGAAGGCCTTGGCGACGTCGGCATATTCGATCTGGTTGCTGTACTGGGTGAACGACACGAAGGGCAGCACGTCGCGGATTGCCGTGCCCTTGATCACGGGACCGAGCTGAAGCGTGACGTCGCCCTGCCCGTCGCCGTCCGTGTCGAGTTCGGCCGTGGCGGCGCGGGACTTGGTGTTGGCGGCGACGATCGTGCCGCTGGCCACGACCGCGAAGTTCCACGGCGCGCCTTCCGGCACCTCGCGGTAGCCGAAGCGCCCGCCGGCCTCGTCCAGTCCGCCGGCGATGCCGTTGCGCACTTCGGCCAGCGGGTGCGCGGACTCGGCGAAGTAGGGAAGCACCCGCTGCGACCACAGGGCGGTGGCGCTCGCGCCGGCGCTCGGCTTCTGCGCGGCTTCGGCGCGCGCGGCGAGTTCGGCGGTCTCGACGAACTTGCAGCCGCCAAGCGCGACCAGCCCCGCCAGGGCTAGAAACGGAAGATGTCGGGCCATGAGGTGCCCTCCGAACGAACGGGACGTGGCGGGCCGGCGCAGGGCGCGCCGGCCGTGAAGGGCGCGGTCAGTCCCGCAGCGCGAAGGTCTCGAGCTTCTCGGCGTTGTCGGCGTTGATCAGGATGCAGTCCATCAGCTGCTTCTCGTCGACGCCGGTCTTGCCCGTATCGAGATACTGCTTGGCCTGTTCCACCGCGAGCTGCGCCTGCCGGTAGGCCGGCTGAAGGACGGTGGCCTTGATGCCGCCCTTGCGGATCGAGTCGCGCACGTCGTTGGAGCCGTCGAAACCCACCACGATCACGTCGGTGCGGCCGGCCGCTTCCAGCGCGGCCCAGGCCCCCATCGCCATCGTGTCGTTGCCCGAGATCACGCCCTTGATCTCCGGGTTGGCCTGCAGGATCGTCTGCATGCGCTCGAAGGCCTCGGTCTGGCTCCAGTTGGCGGACTGCTGCGCCACCATCTTGAGATCGGGATACTGGTCGATCACGTCGTGGTAGCCGCCCGAGCGGATGCCGGCGTTGGTGTCGGCCTCGCGGCCGAGCAGCTCGGCATAGGGGCCTTCCTCGCCCATCAGCTTCACGAACTCTTCGGCGCCCAGCTGGGCGCCCTGGTAGTTGTTGGACACGATCTGCGACACGGCGATGCCGGTCTCGTTGATCTCGCGATCGATCAGAAAGCTCGGGATCCCGGCGTCCTTGGCCTTCTGCACCGCCGCCGTGGTGGCCGCCGCGCCGGCGTTGTCGAGGATGATGGCCTTGGCACCGCGCGCGATGGCGGTGTCCACCAGCTGGTTCTGCTTGTTGGCGTCGTCGTCGTGCACCAGGACGAGCGGCTCGAAACCAAGCTCCGCGGCCTTGGCGGCCGCGCCTTCGGCCTCGGCCTTGAAGAACGGGTTGTCGTGGCTCGGCGTGATGATCGCCATCAGATCGGCGGCAAAGGCCGGAGCCGGCATCGTGGCGATCAACGCCGCGGATATCGCCGATAGTGCGAACTTGGCAAACATGGTGCTTCCTCCCAGCACGGAGGGTTCGGTGATGACCGACCCCTCGCTTCCTCCCCAATTCCCATGGAACTGTCACACCGATCGGATGTCGTCGTCAACTGGTATAATCACTATGTCTCTTTCGAAATTCGAGCGCTCGAACCCGACAATCGCAGGACGGTCTGATCCAGGTGAAATGGTTCTCCTCGAAGTCGGCGTCCGAGCCTTTGGGCATGGCTCCACACGAGGCAGAGGAAGCACACGCCAGAAGAGTTCGTCGCCAACTTGAGGCAGGGGACGTTCTGCTGTCGCGGCGTTTCTTGACGGCAAAGGCTATCCGCAGCCGGCGCCAGGAGGGCGTTCGCGGAGCCAAACAGCTCTTGAGGGAACAGATACAGGGAAGGCTTCGACTTCAGGCTTCGCAACGAACTCCCGAACGGCGGGATGGCCTGCAGCCTTGCCAAGGCACTCGGATCGTCATCGAAGGCCGGCAGCAGCATCAGGCCCAAGCGCTCCGTGCCCGATCGGCGTCAGACCGTAGACGCCGTGCCCCGTGCGTTCGAGCCCGCCATGGATGTTCCGCCGCAAGTGGGACGCCGCGCCTCGAAGGCGATCCGCACGGCGCGCGAGACCGCGATCGGCAGCATCGTCATGTGCGTCTCGCCCGGATAGGTCTCCAACACCACGCGCAGGTCGGGCAGGTGACTGAGACGGGCCGCCATGGCTTCCGTGAGCGAGAGCGTTCGCGCTGCGCGCGCGGCCAGGCGCCGCTTCTCTGTGTCCTCGCGTTCGTACTGGAAGGGGGCGAGCACATCACCCTCGTATTGGCCCGCCGACAGGTGGACGACGCGGTTTCCGAACGGGCGGGGGCTGGCAAGGAATCGCGCCGCAGCCTCCTCCAGTATGCCGTCCTCCCAGTAGATGGTGGGGCTCGCCGCCACGAAGCGCGTGAAGGTCGCGGTACCGGAGAACAGGCCATAGAGCGTGAAAAGGCCCCCGAACGAGTGACCGAACAGGGTGCGCCGCGCC
>JAKONL010000208.1 GCA_022701965.1 Burkholderiaceae bacterium
AAGGCCGGCAGCTCATCGGCGTGATGGACGACCTGCGGGATCCCGCTGCACAAAAGCGCGGCGTGACCTTCTATACGCAACGCGGCGAACCTGCCATCGTGCGCAAGAGGGACGCGGGCGGAGTCGACATCCTCGTAAACGGCAAGCCGACCCTCGCGTGCTTCAACGACAGCTACTACCCCGGCAGCACCCACATCATGATGGCCACGCCGAGTGGCCCGATGGGGGCGGGGCGCCACATGCCGCCGAGCTATGTCGCGGAGGCCCGTCGCCTCGTCGGCGGTGCGCAGAACGCGCTGCTCAACGGCGGCAACGTGCATCGTCAGCTGCAGCGCTGGGGTCGCTGAGGCGGAGGGTGACCGGTTGCGTGTCCGGCGGTAGGTCGTTGGTCGTCATGCAGGTCCCGTGTCGGAGGCCACCGGCGGCGAGCCGTCGATCGGCCGAAGCTCTTGGCGAAGTTCCGGGAACGCCCCACGAGCGCTCCTCGAAGCCTCAGCCCAGCAGGTCGGCCAGCGTCCTCGCGATCACCTGGGTGGCGCGCCTCAGGTCTTCGAGCGCCACGCGCTCGTCGCTGCGCTTGGCATGCGACTCGAGCACCGTGCGCGGACCGGCGCCGTAGATCACGCCGGGGATGCCGGCCTCGCCGTAGAGGCGCACGTCGGTGTAGAGCGGCGTGCCCATCGCCGGAATCGGCTCGCCGAAGATGTCGGCGCCATGCTTCTGGATGGCTTCGACCAGCGGCGCGTTGCCCGGCAGCGGCCGCATCGAGTTGGCCAGCAGCAGGCGCCTGATCTCGACGGTGATGCCGGGGCTCCGGGCGGCGGCATCGGCGATCACCCGGCGGATCGCAGCCTCGACCTCGGCCGGGTTCTCCTCGGGGATCATCCGGCGGTCGAGCTTGAAGACGACCTTGCCGGGCACGACGTTGGTGTTGGTGCCGCCCTCGATGCGGCCGACGTTGAGATAGGGATGCGTGATGCCCTCGACCTGCGAGGTCACCTCGCGGTAGAGCGCGTTCTGGGCGTACAGCGCGTTCAGGATGCCGACCGCGCCCTGCAGCGCATCGACGCCGGTCGACGGGATGGCCGCGTGGGCCATCTTGCCGTGTACCGTGACCTCCATCTGCAGGCAGCCGTTGTGGGCGGTGACCACCTCGTAGCTGAAGCCGGCCGCGATCATCAGGTCCGGCTTCGTCAGCCCGTTCTTCAGCAGCCAGCCCGGACCGAGCAGCCCGCCGAACTCCTCGTCGTAGGTGAAATGGAGCTCGACCGCGCCTTTCGACGGCTTCGCCACCGCCTCGAGCGCGCGGACGGCGAAGGTGAAGCTCGCGAAGTCGCTCTTGCTGACCGCGGTCGCGCGGCCGAACACGCTGCCGTCGACGATCTCGCCGCCGTAGGGGTCGTGCGTCCAGCCGTCGCCGGGCGGCACCACGTCGCCGTGGGCGTTCAGGGCCACCGTCGGCCCGTCGCTGCCGTACTTTCGCCGCACGATCAGGTTGGTCAGCGACTCGAGGCCGTAGGCCTTCACGTCGACCTCGGGCACGGCATGCTTCTCGGCCTCGAAGCCGAAGCCGGCGAGCAGTTCCGCGGTGCGCTCGGCATGCGGCGCGTTGTTGCCTGGCGGCGTGTCGGTCGGCACGCGGACCAGTTCCTGCAGGAATCGCACTTCCTCGTCGAAATGGGCGTCGATCCAGGCGTCGAGCGGGGTGTAGTCGGTCATGGGGCAGGTCAGAGGGTGGGATGGGCGGCCAGGTCGTCGAGCAGTAGCGAGAAGGCCTCGACGGCCAGCTGGATGTCGTCGGCGGTGCTCGATTCGAGCGGGTTGTGGCTGATGCCGGAATTCAGGCCGCGCACGAAGAGCATGGCCTGCGGCATCACCTCGTGCAGCTTCATGGCGTCGTGGCCGGCGCCGCTCGGCATCCGGAACACCGGCAGGCCGAGCGTCTCGACCGCGCGTTCCCAGCGCCGCTGCCATTCGGGCGTGCTCGGCGCCGCCGATACGCGCATGGCTTCCTCGAGCGTGTGCTGCACGCCGCGCCGCTCGCAGATGTCGTGCAGCGCCTGCAGCACGTCGGCGATCACGGCGTCGCGCTGCGGGTCGTTGGGCGCGCGGATGTCGAGGCTGAACCTGCAGCGCCCCGGCACCACGTTGATCGATCCGTTCGGCACTTCGAGCATGCCGACCGTCGCGACCGAATCGCCGTCGCGCGTCGCGCGCTGTTCGGCGAACAGGATCAGCTCGGCCACCGCCGCTGCTGCGTCGTGCCGGCGGCCCATGGGCGTCGTGCCCGCGTGGCAGGCCGTGCCGACGATCTCGCCGACGAAGCGCACGCCGCCGTTGATCGACGTCACCACGCCCAGCGGCAGGTCGCGCTCGGTCAGTACCGGCCCCTGCTCGATGTGGACCTCGACGAAGCCCAGGTAGCGCGCCGGATCGCGCTGGATCGCGGGAATCTCCTCGATCGGCAGTTCCGCGTGGTGCATGGCCTGGCGCATCGAGACGCCGTCGGCATCGAGCTGGTCGAGCCAGGCCGGATCGAAGTGCCCGATGAGCGCGCCGGAGCCGAGGGAGGTCGCCTTGTAGCGCTGGCCTTCCTCTTCCGCGAAACCGACGACCTCGATCGCGAAGGGCAGGCGGCGCCCCTGGCGCGAGAGTTCGCGCACGCAGGCCATCGGCACGAAGATGCCGAGCCGCCCGTCGTACTTGCCGCCGTTGCGCACGGTGTCGTAGTGCGAGCCGGTCATCAGCGCCTTCGCGTCGGGTACGGCGGCCTCGTAGCGGCCGACCACGTTGCCGACGGCATCGATGGTGGCGCTGTCGAAGCCGCAGTCGGCCATGTCCTGCACGATCTGCGCGGCGCACGCGCGGTGCGCGTCGGTGAGATAGGTGACGGTCAGCTGGCCGAGTTCGGCATAGCCGGGTTCCGAGTGCGCGGCCAGCGCCTCCTGCCAGTCCCAGACTTGGTTGCCCAGCTCGGGCACGACGCCGAACTTGTCGTTCAGCCGGATCTCGGCGATGCGGTGGATGTTGCGCAGCGCCTCGCCGCGCTCGAACGCCGGCAGGTGCTGCAGCCGGCGCTCGAAGGTGGCGACGATCTCGCGCTTGTGCAGGCCGGTGCCGCGCGGCCCGCGCACGGCGAGGATGAAAGGAAATCCGAATTTCGCGCCGTAGGCCGCGTTCAGTTCGCGGATGTGCGCGAGTTCGTCGGGTGTGCAGTTCGTGAGGCCGGCCTTGCTCTGTTCGTTGGTCGACTCGGCCGTCAGCGTGTTCGATGTCATCGCCTTGCCGGCGAGCTCGGGATGCGCGCGGATCAGCACGAGCTGACGGTCTTCGGACGACCGGTCGACCGTCGCGGCGAGCGCCTGCTTCAGGTGCGCGAGCGAGCGCAGCGGCCGCGCCGGCAGCGTCTCTTGCGCGACCCACGGCGAGTGCTCGTAGGTGCCGTCGAGCAGCGCGACGAATTCGGCCGGCGAGGCGGCGTTGAGGCGTTCGATGGTCAGGTGTGTCATGTCGGGCTCATGCTGCGGACGGATTGAAGGGATGCGCCTGCTTCCAGTGGCGCGCGATGTCGATGCGCCGGCAGACCCAGACGTCCTCGTGCCGAGCGACATGGTCGAGGAAACGCTGCAGCGCGACGATGCGGCCCGGACGGCCGAGCAGCCGACAGTGCATGCCGACGCTCATCATCTTCGGGCGGTCGTCGCCGGCGGGGTCGCCTTCGGCATGGAGCGCGTCGAAGCTGTCCTTGAGGTACTGGAAAAAAGGATCGCCGTGCGAGTAGCCCTGCGGCAGCGCGAAGCGCATGTCGTTGCAGTCGAGCGTGTAGGGCACGATCAGCTGCGGCACGACGTCGCCGTCGGTTCGGCGCACCGTCATCCAGAACGGCAGGTCGTCGCCGTAGTAGTCGCTGTCGTACTCGAAGCCGCCGTAGTCGGCCACCAGGCGCCGGGTGCGCGGGCTGTCGCGGCCGGTGTACCAGCCGAGCGCGCGTTGGCCGGTGAGCCGTTCGATGGCCTGCATGCCGAGCGCCATGTGCTCGCGCTCGGTCGCCTCGTCGACGGCCTGGTAGTGGATCCAGCGCCAGCCGTGGCAGGGGATCTCGTGGCCCAGCGCCACGAAGGCGCGGGTCAGCTCGGGGTGGCGCTGCAGCGCCATGCCCACGCCGAACACGGTGAGCGGCAGGCCGCGCTCTTCGAACGCCCGCAGGATG
>JAKONL010000219.1 GCA_022701965.1 Burkholderiaceae bacterium
GCGCCGCTGCTGCAGGTCGAGGGGCTGGAGGTGCGCTACGGCGCGATCGAGGCGCTCAAGGGCATCTCGCTGGAGGTGCGCGCGGGCGAGGTGGTGACGATCATCGGCGGCAACGGCGCGGGCAAGAGCACGCTGATGAAGACCATCTCGGGCCTGGAGCCCGCCGCCGCCGGCCGCGTGCTGTTCGAGGGCCGCGACATCACGCGCATGCGCGGCCACGAGCGCGTGCCGCTGGGCATCGCGCAGTCGCCCGAGGGCCGGCAGGTGTTCCCCGACCAGACGGTGCGCGACAACCTGATGCTCGGCGCCTACCACCGCAAGGCGGGCGCGGCCGAACTCGCGGCCGACGTCGAGGCGCAGTTCGCGATCTTCCCGCGCCTGCGCGAGCGCGCCGCGCAGATGGCCGGCACGATGTCCGGCGGCGAGCAGCAGATGCTGGCGATCGCGCGGGCGCTGATGGCGCGGCCCAAGCTGCTGCTGCTCGACGAACCGTCGCTCGGCCTTGCGCCGCTGGTGGTCAAGGAGATCTTCGGCGTGATCCGCGACCTGAAGCAGCGCGGCACGACGATCCTGCTGGTCGAGCAGATGGCCAACCAGGCGCTGGCCGTGGCCGAGCGCGCCTACGTGCTCGAGACCGGGCGCATCACCATCGACGGCACGGGCGCCGCGCTGCGGCGCGACCCGCGCGTGCGGGCGGCCTACCTCGGGGAGCACTGAATGGCGACCGACACCGGCCCGGCCGACGAGACCTTCGACTACGTGATCGTCGGCGGCGGCGCGGCCGGCGCGATCCTCGCGGCGCGGCTGAGCGAGGACGCGGCGACCAGCGTCTGCCTGCTCGAAGCCGGCCCGCGCGACTGGCACCCGTACCTGCACATGCCCGCGGGCTACATCAAGTCGGTGTTCAACCCGACCTACGCCTGGCAGTTCAGCTCCGAGCCGGACCCGCTCACGCTCGGGCGCCGCATTCCGCTGCCGCAGGGCAAGGTGCTCGGCGGCTCGACCTCGATCAACGGCCTGGTCTACAACCGCGGCCAGCGGGAGGACTTCGACGGCTGGGCCGCGATGGGCAACCCGGGCTGGGGTTACGCCGACGTGCCGCCGTACTTCCGGCGCAACGAGCGGCGCGAACTCGGCGACGCGGCGCTGCGCGGGCGCGAGGGCCCGCAGCACGTGAGCGACATCGCCTGGAGCCACCCGATCGCCGAGCGCTTCATCGACGGCGCGGTCGGGCTCGGCATGCCGCGCAATCCCGACTACAACGGCGCCTCGCAGGCCGGCGTGGGCTACTTCCAGCGCACCATCCACGGCCGCTGGCGCATGAGCACCGCGCGCACCTACCTGTGGCCGGCGCGCCGGCGAAGCAACCTGTCGATCCGCACGAATGCGCGGGCGACGCGGATCGTGTTCGAGGGCCGGCGCGCGACCGGTGTGCGCTATGCGCGCGGCACCTCGCTCGACACGCAGCGCATCGTTGCCGCGCGGCGCGAGGTGATCGTATGCTGCGGCGCGCTCAGCACGCCCAGGCTGCTGCAGCTCTCGGGCGTGGGCCCGGCGGCACTGCTGTCCGAGCTCGGCATTCCGGTGGTGCACGACCTGCCCGGCGTGGGCGCCAACCTGAGCGACCACTTCTCGGTGCGCATCGTGCGCGGCGTGAAGGGCATCGCCACCATCAACGAGCTCTCCCGCATGCCGCGCCTGGCCGGCCAGGTGGCGCGCTGGGTGCTGGGCAAGCCGAGCATCCTGGCGCTGAGCCCGTCGCTGGTGCACTGGTTCTGGCAATCGCGCGCGGGCCTGGACCGGCCCGACCTGCAGGGCGTGTTCACGCCGGCGAGCTACCGCGAGGGCTACGTCGGCATGCTCGACACCTTTCCCGGCATGACCTGCGGCGTGTGGCCGCACCGGCCGTTCAGCCGCGGCACCGTGCGGGCGGCGTCGGCCGACCCGTTCGCCGACCCACGCGTGCAGCCGAACTACCTGGGCGATCCGCGCGACGCCGAGATGCTGCTCGGCGGCATGCGGCTCGCGCGGCGGCTGTTGAACACGCCCGAGCTCGCCGCCTTCGGCACCACCGAGTCGCTGCCCGGCCCCCAGGTGAACACGGACGACGAGATGCTCGACTTCGCGCGCCGCTACGGCGTCTCGTCGTACCACGTCAACGGCACCGCGCGCATGGGGCCGGCGGACGATCCGATGGCGGTGGTCGACGCGCGGCTGCGGGTGCACGGCGTCGCCGGGCTGCGCGTGGTGGACGCGTCGGTGATGCCGGCGATCCCCTCGGCCAACACGGCGGCCTCCACCATGATGATCGCGGAGAAGGCGGCCGACCTGATCCGCGACCGCGAGGCGGGGCCGGCATGAGGACGCGATCGCCACCGCTGGACCAGGCGCAGTTCGACTTCGTGATCGTCGGCGCCGGCGCCGCGGGCTGCGTGCTGGCCAACCGGCTGACGGCCGACGGCCGGACCACGGTCTGCCTGCTGGAGGCCGGACCGCCCGACGACAACCTGTTCATCCACATCCCGGCCGGCTTCATCAAGCTGGCCTACGACCCGAAGTACACCTGGCAGTACAAGACCGAACCGGGCGAAGGCACGGCCGGCCGGCGCATCCCGACCACGCAGGGCAAGACGCTCGGCGGCTCGAGCGCGATCAACGGCTTCAACTGCACGCGCGGCCAGGCGCAGGACTACGACGGCTGGGCCGCGCTGGGCAATCCGGGCTGGAGCTATGCCGACGTGCTGCCGTACTTCAAGCGCAGCGAGCGGCGCATCGGCGCCTTCGATCCGCGCTACCGTGGCGGCGACGGCCCGCTGCCGATCGCCGACTGCGACTGGCGCCATCCGCTGTGCGACGCCTTCATCGACAGCGCCCATGCGATCGGCGTCCCGCGCAACCCCGACTACAACGGCGCGCGGCAGGAGGGCGCCGGCTACTACCAGCGGTGGATCCACCAGGGGCGGCGGCACAGCGCGGCGGTCGCCTTCCTGAAGCCGGCGACCGAGCGCGCCAACCTGATCGTGTGCACCGGCGCGCAGGCGACGCGGGTGATGCTGGAGGGCACGCGCGCGGTGGGCATCGGCTACGTGCTGGGCGAGGGCGGGCCGGAGCGCCACGTGCGCGCGCTGCGCGAGGTGGTGCTGTGCGCCGGCGCCGCAAACACGCCGAAGCTCCTGCTGCTCTCTGGCATCGGCGACGAGGAGCAGATCTCCGGGCTCGGCCTGCCGGTGGAGCACCACCTGCCCGGCGTCGGCGAGAACCTGCAGGACCATCACATGGTCCGCTCGGTCTGCCGCGTGAAGAACGCGCGCACGCTCAACCAGACCGCGCGCGGCGCGCGGCTGCTGGGGCAGATCGCGCTGTGGGCGCTGCGCCGCCCGAGCATCCTGTCGATCAGCCCGTCGGTCGCCTACGCGTTCTGGAAGTCCGACCCCGCGCTGGACCGCGCCGACCTGCAGTTCCACTTCAGCCCGGGCAGCTACAAGGAAGGCGTGGCCGGGCCGCTCGACGACTTCCCCGGCATGACGCTCGGCTTCTACGCGCTGCGCCCGAAGAGCACCGGCACGCTGCGCCTGCGCTCGGCCGACCCGTTCGACGCGCCGCTGATCCAGCCCAACTACATGACCGACCCGCACGACCGCCGGGTCACGGCCGCGGCCCTGCGCCTCGCGCGGCGCATGCTGCACGGCGAGGCGCTCGCCCGCTACCGGGAGCGTGACGAATACCCACCCGCATCGGCCATGACCGACGCCGACCTGATCGAGTTCGCCCGCCAGCGCGGCGGCACCGCCTGGCACCTGATGGGCACCTGCCGCATGGGGCCGGCCGGCGACCCGGCCTCGGTCGTCGACAGCCAGCTGCGCGTGATCGGCCTG
>JAKONL010000236.1 GCA_022701965.1 Burkholderiaceae bacterium
TCAACATGCCGATCAGCGCCTTGAGCGTGGTCGACTTGCCGGCGCCATTGCGGCCCATCAATGCGACGACTTCGCCGCGCTGCACCTTCAGATCGACGTCGTAGAGGATTTGTGCCGCGCCGTACCAGGCACACAGGCCCTTTGCGTCGAGCAATGTGTCCTGTGCGCTCATGAGGACGCTTCCATGTTCACGGCCGCATTCACTTGCGCCGCCTTCTGCGCGATCTTCTCGAAGGTTTTTCCGCTGCCGAAGTACACCTCCTGCACCTTCGGGTCGTCGCGGATTTCCAGCGGCTTGCCCTGGGCAATGAGGCGTCCGCGCGCCAGCACGATCATGCGATCGGCATAGGCGAACACCACGTCCATGCTGTGCTCGGTGAAGAGCACCGCCATGCCGCGGTCGATGACCAGCTGCTTGGTCAACGCCATGAGCGAATTGCGCTCCTTCGGTGCCATGCCGGCAGTGGGTTCGTCCATGAGCAGCAGCTTCGGGCTGTTGGCCATCGCGATGGCAAGTTCGACGCGCTTCACGTCGCCATAAGCCAACACGCTGCAGGGCCGATCGGCCTGCGCCTTCATGCCGACCTGGTCGAGCAGCGCAAGCGCGTCGTCGCGCCGATGGTCGGCGGCGCGGTGCCAGGTCGAGAACAGCTTGCCGTCGTGCGAGAGCAGCGCCATCTGCACGTTCTCGATCACGGTCAGCGAGGCGAAGGTCTCGGCGATCTGGAAGGTGCGGCCCACGCCCTGGCGCCAGATCTCGCGCGGTCTGCGACCGACAAGTTCCTGGCCGTCGAGGAGGATCGAACCCTGGTCGGCCTTGAGCTGTCCGTTGACCATGTTGAAGGTCGTCGACTTGCCCGCGCCGTTGGGCCCGATCAGCGCCAGCAGTTCACCGGCCGCGAGGTCGAAGGTGATGCCGTCCACGGCCTTCACGCCGCCGAAGGATTTACCCAGGTTGTCGACTTTGAGCAGGCTCATGATTTCACTCCAATGCGCAGGCGCTCGGCCATCAGCTTGGCAGACCCGGCGATTCCCTGCGGGAACAGCAGCACCAGCAGCAGAATGATTCCGCCGAGCATCGCGCGCCAGTAGTCGGTGTTGCGCGCCACCGTGTCGTGCAGCCACGTGAAGGTCACTGCGCCGACGACCGGCCCGGCCAGCGTTTGGATACCACCCAGCAGCACCATCACCAGCCCGTCGACCGACTTGCCCACGCTCATGCTCTCCGGCGAGATGCTGCCCTTGGAGAACGCATACAGCGCACCCGCCATCCCGGCCGCCGTGCCGGCGATCACGAAGGCTGCCCACTGCATGCGCTTCACGTCGATACCGATCGCATCGGCACGCAGCACCGAATCGCGGCCCGCGCGCAGCGCATAGCCGAACGGCGAGAACAGCACGCGGCGCAGCCACAGCACGCCCGCACCGACCAGCGCCAGCGTGAGCCAGTAGTAGATGCGTTTGTCCGACAGCCACTCCGCCGGCCAGACCCCGGTCAGCCCATTGCTGCCGCCCGTGAACGCATCCCACTGGTAGGTGATCGCCCAGGTGATTTGCGCGAAGGCCAGCGTCAGCATCGCGAGGTAGACGCCCGACAGTCGCACCGCGAACCAGCCGTAGACGAAAGCGCCGAGGGCCGCGACCAGGGGGGCGAGCACCAGCGCGGCTTCCATCGGCAGGCCACTCGCCCGCACCAGCAGCGCGGCCCCGTACGCACCGAGCCCGAAGTAGGCTGCATGGCCGAATGAATGCATGCCGGCCGGTCCCATGATGAAGTGCAGGCTGGCCGCGAACAGTGTGGCGATCAGCAGGTCGATCAACAGCACCGTGGTGTAGGGCGAGCTGGCCGTGAGCAGCGGCATCGCAACCAGCACCAGGCCGAACACGGCGGCGGCAATCAGGTACGGCTTGCCGGCACGGCGCAGCGGTTCCTCCTGCATGCCGACATGGCGGCTCGGCGCCTGCGGCTTGCCGAACAGGCCCCACGGACGCCAGACCAGCACGATCGCCATCACCAGGAAGTCGACCACCAGCGTGAGCTTGGAGAACGACACGCTGTAACCGAAGACCTCCACCACGCCGAGCCAGATGCAGATCGCCTTGATCTCCGCGATCAGCAATGCGGCCGCGTAGGCGCCAGGAATCGAGCCCATGCCGCCGACCACCACCACCACGAATGCCGAGCCGATGGTGTTCAGATCCATCTCCAGCGTGGCGGGCTCGCGCGGCAGCTGCAGCGCGCCGCCGAGCCCGGCCAGCAGCGCGCCGAGCCCGAACACCGCCGTGAAGAGCCAAGCCTGGTTGATGCCCAGCGCGCTGACCATCTCGCGGTCCTGCGTCGCGGCGCGCACCAGCGTGCCGAAGCGCGTGCGCGTCAGCAGCAGCCAGACCAGCGCCAGCACGACCGGACCGACGACGATCAGGAACAGGTCGTAGCTCGGAAACTGGCGCCCGAGGATTTGCACCGAGCCCGAAAGCCCCGGCGCGCGCGGGCCGAGCAGCTCGTCCGGCCCCCAGAGCCACAGCACCGCGTCCTTGATGACCAGCACCAGCGCGAAGGTCGCGAGCAACTGGAACAGCTCGGGCGCCTTGTAGATGCGCCGCAGCAGCACCACCTCGATCAACGCGCCGAGCACACCCACCCCGACCGCCGCGAGCACCAATGCCGGCCAGAAGCCCAGACCGGTGCCGAGCTTCTCGACCAGCGTGTACGCCAGGTAGATGCCCACCATGAAGAACGAGCCGTGCGCGAAATTGACGATGCGCGTGACACCGAAGATCAGCGACAACCCCGCCGCCACAAGGAACAGCGAAGAGGCACCGGCCAAGCCGTTGAGCAGCTGGACGATGAAACCGGAAAAACTCATGGTGGCTGGGTCTGCGTGAGGCGGGACGAACGGTCAATCCGCACTGCGCGACTTCTTGACGTCGGCGGGCGATGGCTGGAACTTCGCGCCGTCGAAGTACGTGTAGTCGACCATCACACCGCGGCCGTTGTCATTCTTCGTCTTGCCGACGAAGGCGCCCATCGTCGACTGGTGGTCTTCGGCGCGGTAAGTGATGCGGCCGAACGGGGTGTCGACCTGCAGGCCCTTGAACGCTTCGGCCAGCTTCGCGCTGTCGGTGCTCTTGGCCTTCGCGATGCCCGCTGCCGCCGACTTGATCATCGCGTAGCCGACGACCGACCCGAGGCGCGGATAGTCCTTGTATTTGCCTTGATATGCGAGGAAGAAGGCCTTGTGCTCGGGCGTCTGGATGCCGTACCAGGGGTAGCCGGTGACGATCCAGCCGTTGGGTGTCTCGTCCTTGAGCGGGTCGAGGTATTCGGGCTCGCCGGTCAAGACGCTGACCACCGCGCGGTCCTTGAACAGACCGCGCGTGTTGCCCTCGCGCACGAACTTCGACAGGTCGGCACCGAACAGCACGTTGAAGATCGCGTCGGGCCTGGCATCGGCCAGCGCCTGCGCGACGCTGCCGGCGTCCACCTTGCCCAGCGGGGGCGCCTGCTCGGCAACGAATTCCACGTCGGGTTGTGCGGCCTTCAGCAGCGTCTTGAAAGCCGCGGCGGCCGACTGGCCGTATTCGTAGTTGGGGTACACGACCGCCCAACGCTTTGCCTTGAGCTTGACGGCTTCGGGCACCAGCATGGCCGCCTGCATGTAGGTGCCGGGACGCAGGCGGTAGGTGTAGGCATTGCCGCCCTGCCAAGTCAGCTTGTCGGTCAGCGGTTCGCCGGCCAGGAAGAAGAACTTCTTCTGCTTGGCGAAATCGGCCACGGCCAGCCCGGTATTCGACAGGAAGGTGCCGGTGAGCACGTCGATCTTCTCGCGCTACACCAGCTCCTCGGCCACGCGCACGGCATCGCCCGGGTTGGCATTGTCGTCACGCGTGATGAGCTCGACCTTCCGGCCGTCGATGCCGCCCTTGGCGTTGATCTCCTCGACCGCCAGCTCCATGCCCTTCTTGTAGGGCTCGAGGAACGCGGGCTGCGCCTTGTAGCTGTTGATCTCGCCGATCTTGATCGTGCCCTGCGCATGCGCGGGGACGAGCACGACGGCGAGCGCGGCGGCGGCGAAGACGTGACGCATCGGATTCATCGACAAACTCCTTGGAATTGCTGGGACTGGATTGAAAGGACGATGTTGTGGACGCTCAGCGCAGCCCGTCTTCACCCTTGACCTCGCCGTGCTGCAGGCCGCCGATGCGCGGAAGCGGACGCCCGCTATCGGTCACCGCGACCGCGACGACGATCTCGTTGGCGCGCGGCGCATCGGACACGCGCGCTTCGATCGCGTCGAAATGGCTGCGCACGAAGGCTGCGTCCTTGTGGCCGAGCGGCACGTCGATGACGGTCCCGAGCGTGCCGCGCTTCTTGGCCGACGGCACCAGCGCCGCGCCCCTCTCCACCGCCATGCGCAAGGGCGCACCGAGCTTCGGGTGCAGGATCGCCGCCGCATGCTCGAGCTCGCCGTTCTCGCCGACGATCGCGGCCTTGCCGTAGCTCTGCGCATCGGAAGGTGCGATGCCGAGCGCCGCGACGGCCTTCTGCCCGAGCAGCGCGCCGAGCTCCTCGCCGATAGCGATCAGCTCGTCGAGGTTCTCGCTGTAGCGGCCCGCATACGGGTTGTCGATCACGGCGATGGCGACAGCGCGGCGCGTCGGCGGCTCGATGGTCTGGCCCATCTCCTTGCGGACCTCGTCGACCTGGACGATGAGTTTGCGGATGTTGGCTGGCATGGTATTCACTCCTTCTTGTCGGGGCTTCAGCGCAGGCCGTCCCACTTCGAAATGTTCTCGGCGAGCAGCCCGCCGACGCGCGCATGCACGCGGTAGCCGGTGCTCATCGCGAGGATGAAGACGATCTCGTCGGCGGCTGGCGCGCCGGGCACGCGCACTTCGATGGCGTCGAACTGGCCGCGCACGTAGCTGGCGTTGATGTTGGTCATCGGCACGTCGAGCGCGGCGCC